>NZ_JAUSTY010000009.1 GCF_030813115.1 Bacillus horti
ACCAAGGGTTCTCCCGAAGGTGCAGAAACAAGGAAGCGAGTTCACGGGACTAGCTCCGCGTCGGAATCCCCTACGGGTCACCATCTTTATTCAAATGAAGTAGTTAGGGATTCTCACCAAGGGTTCTCCCGAAGGTGCAGAAACAAGGAAGCGAGTTCACGGGACTAGCTCCGCGTCGGAATCCCCTACGGGTCACCATCTTTATTCAAAGAACATTAACATGGAGGATTAGCTCAGCTGGGAGAGCACCTGCCTTACAAGCAGGGGGTCGGCGGTTCGATCCCGTCATCCTCCACCATATATTATCGCGGGGTGGAGCAGTCTGGTAGCTCGTCGGGCTCATAACCCGAAGGTCGCAGGTTCAAATCCTGTCCCCGCAACCAAAACTCGTTTGTAGTTTGTTGTACAAACGATTTATTTTTCTCTAAAAGTGCCGTGGAGCTGTGGTGTAGAGGCCTAACATGCCTGCCTGTCACGCAGGAGATCGCGGGTTCGAATCCCGTCAGCTCCGCCATTAAAAACACGGAATTCTCACCAAAGGGTTCTCCCCAAGGTGCAGAACCATAGGAGTAGTTCACGGGACTAGCTAAAGCGTCGGAATCCCGTCAGCTCGACCATTAATTTCAGATTGACTCGATTTTTTGAGATATGTTATAGTTAAATGTGTTGAGGCTCGGTAGCTCAGTCGGTAGAGCAGAGGACTGAAAATCCTCGTGTCGGCGGTTCGATTCCGTCCCGAGCCACCATTATTCATAACCGTAAGATGAACTATTACCAGGGTTTCTGCCGGTGTAGCTCAACTGGTAGAGCAACTGACTTGTAATCAGTAGGTTGGGGGTTCAAGTCCTCTCGCCGGCACCATCTTATTATTAGGTTATGTTGATTTGGTTTTATATTTACGGAGGGGTAGCGAAGTGGCTAAACGCGGCAGACTGTAAATCTGTTCCCTAAGGGTTCGGCGGTTCGAATCCGTCCCCCTCCACCATTCACTTAATTGAATATAGGGGCATAGTTTAAAGGTAGAACGAAGGTCTCCAAAACCTTTGGTGTGGGTTCAATTCCTACTGCCCCTGCCATATGTGGCGATCGTGGCGAAGTGGTTAACGCATCGGATTGTGGTTCCGACATTCGTGGGTTCGATTCCCATCGGTCGCCCCATTTTTTTATATTGGGCTATAGCCAAGCGGTAAGGCAACGGACTTTGACTCCGTCATTCCTTGGTTCGAATCCAAGTAGCCCAGCCATTCTTGCGGAAATAGCTCAGTGGTAGAGCGTCGCCTTGCCAAGGCGAAGGTCGCGGGTTCGACCCCCGTTTTCCGCTCCAGACATATTTTGGCGGCATAGCCAAGTGGTAAGGCAGAGGTCTGCAAAACCTTTACCCCGAGTTCGAGTCTCGGTGCCGCCTCCAATTTTAAAATCTTTGACACTCTATCAAATGATTGTCCTGCTTTGCCGGGGTGGTGGAATTGGCAGACACACAGGACTTAAAATCCTGCGGTTGGTGACAATCGTGCCGGTTCAAGTCCGGCCCTCGGCACCATTGATTTTATTTTGTACATGCATGAAGCTAATTACACTTGCACCTGTGCGAAATAATTTTTTTTACTAGAATTTAATCTTAGATTGGCCGGTGTGGCGGAATGGCAGACGCGTTCGACTCAAAATCGAATGGGGAGACCCGTGGAGGTTCGAGTCCTCTCACCGGTACCACTTATAATTCGAATGTTCATTAGAGATTATTCTAATGAGCTTTTTTTATTTTATAGCTACAACCTCATTTGGTATCCACGCCGAAGACACTTTGGAACTTTACTCGAAGTAAGAGTAGATATTCGCTGGTGCGTAGTCACTGTGACCTAACCTTTCCTGAAAACTTCCTTTATACCAACACCATTAGCTAACAATTTATTTTAAGTGTAAGGTTTTATAAATTTATTGTTTTTATCTCTATAGATAAAGTTAGTAATTTCTACACTGCCACACGGCAAAATAAAAAAACGTTGTTGTGGCGGCAGTGTTTTATGCATCTAAACAAAATACAGATAGCCTAACGGCGGTTTTGCAATAACAATCCAAGACTCCGTTTTCATTTGAAAAAATGGAAAATGCGGAGGGTGTATTAAAGTTACCTTATTTTAAGGACACGGGGGTAGCAAAAGGGGTACCGCTGTGTCGGTTTCTAATTTTCATGCATTACTGCTATCAATATGAGCACGCGGCACGGCTTCGAATTTATAAAAAAGTTCAAGTATCAAATCTTTCATTTTTCTTTCATTACGGATTATTAGAATGGTTCTTATACATTCATAAAAGGAAAGGTGGAGGAAAATGTTAAAGGGAAAACGCCATAAATGGAAAGGTTATATTCGTAAAACCGGGATGATTGGGCTCATGATGTTACTCGTTCTTCCTAATATGCTAATTAGCTCCGTATCAGAAGTTTTTGCGGACGAGGCGGATTTCGATTTTTTGGTTGTTGGTGAAACGGTAACGATCGTAGGGTATTTGGGTACGGATATGGACGTGGAGATTCCGGAACAGATTGAGGGAAAAGATGTTACAGTGATTGCAGATCAGGCATTTATGATGAAAACATTGAATTCCGTAACGATTCCCCGGACTGTCACTACCATAGGAATGGGGGCATTTATGGGATGTGAATTGGACTCTATTATTTTAAATGAAGGATTAGAAGAAATAGGCGCGATGGCATTTGCGGGCAATCGAATGGAGCATGTGGACATACCGGGGACAGTGACAACAATTGCTCAGGGAGCATTCAGTCAGGGAAACTTGAGTACGTTAACCTTAAGAGAAGGTTTGAAAACAATAGGAGATCAAGCATTTTGGGATAATGAAATACAAGCAGTGCATATTCCGGAAGGCGTGGAGGTAATTGGTGAGAAGGCATTTATTGATAACAAGCTGGAGGAAGTGAAGCTGCCTGGCACCATTACTTCTATTGGCGAGCAGGCATTTTTAGGTGAAGACGGTAAAAATAACATTCGTACGTTAACTTTGCACGAAGGATTAAGTTCAATAGGGGAAAGTGCCTTTAAAGATAACTTGCTGGAATCGGTTCATATTCCTGGCAGCGTGTCTGTAATTGAAAAAGAAGCATTCATGGGAAATGCGATACAAACGCTTATCTTAAATGAAGGTATAGGGGCCATTGGCGAGCAAGCCTTTGAACAGAATAATATAGAAGAAGTAGTGATCCCCAGTACTGTGAACCTTATCTCGTCGAGTGCATTTTTAAGAAACGAGATCAATACGTTAACGTTGCCCGTTGCTGTGGGAGCGATTGGCGATGCTGCATTTGCCTTTAATCCATTAAATGAAGTAAAGGTATATAATGACGAGCTGGAATTTGGGATGTTCCCTTTTATGCAAGCTCCACCTGCAGCACCAGGGGATATAACGCTATTTGGTCGTAGTGGATCGACAACAGAGGAATATGCAATAGCAAACGGCTACACCTTTCAAGTATTGGAAGAGAGTGGTTCGACGGTTTGTGGAGAACATACAGATTTTGAATGTGCAGTTAACGATGATGACACGGTAACGATCACTGGGTACGATGATTATGCCACTAAGGATGTGGTGATTCCGCAGCTGATAGATGGAAAAACAGTGACAGTCATAGGGGAGGGAGCGTTTGCTTTTAAGGGATTAACGAGTGTGACGATTCCTGATTCAGTAACAGATATAGGTGAGGATGCGTTTACGTATAATCAATTAACGAGTGTAATCCTACCGAATTCACTGACAAGTATAGAGGAAGGGACTTTTCAAGCGAATCAATTAACAAGCTTAGTTATTCCAGATTTTGTGGTCAACATAGGACAACGGGCATTCCATGACAATCAATTAACGAGTGTGACGATTCCGAATTCGGTAGTGACAATAGGGTATGGCGCGTTTTGGGTGAACCAATTAACTGAAATAACCATCCCTGACTCTGTGGAGTTTATAGGAGCAAGCGCGTTTAGTGTTAATGAGTTATCCAGTGTAACGATCCCGGAGAGCGTGAAAAACATTAGGGAACAGTCATTCGGCAGAAATCCTTTACAAATGGTGCAGTTTGAGGGAGCTGTACCCATTTTTGGAGCAAATCCTTTTGCTACACCACTTTTGGACGCAAACTTTGAAGGTTGGTATACCGATGAGAATTTTGATAATGCATGGGATCATACAGTCCCGGGACCCATGACGATTTATGGAAAATGGAAAGAGGATTGTGGGGAGGAAGAATGTTTAGGGATGAATTTGACACCAAGTGAAACCAATCCTACCAATCAAGACGTGACGATTTCTGTAAATGTTAACAGATTACCGGAAAGCATTAGGGAATTGAAATGGGCAAAAGGGGATCAAAGCCTTGCTTATTTTCAAGCTGGCGGAGGAGAGCTTGTTACCTCAAATGAATTCATCGTCTCCGAAAATGATACGTATACAGCATATGTACAAGACGTTCTTGGGAGAGAGTTGATTGCAACGATACAAATCAATAATATCGACAAGACCCCTCCCGTAGTTACTGGTGTGACGGATGGTGAAGTGTATAATGCACCTGTAATCATCTCCTTCAATGAAGGGACCGCAACATTAAATGGGATTGCCTTCACAAGTGGAACAACGGTGAGTGCGAATGGCGAGTATGAATTAATCGTTACAGATGAAGCAGGTAACGAAACAACTGTAACATTTGAGATGAATCAGTCTGATTATATATATGTAAATAATGGAAGTAATACGGTAAGAATCACAGGGTACAGGGGAAATGATACAAGTATAGAAATCCCGAATACACTGGATGGGCAGACTGTTGCGGCTATCGGGAATTATGCCTTTAGTGAAAAGAATTTGGAGAGTGTGGTTATACCTGATAGTGTTACGAGCATTGGGGAGTATGCATTTTTTGAAAATATATTACAAGAAATTGAGATTCCAGGCAGTGTAATAACGATTGGCAATCATGCTTTTCGTGACAATAATTTAGCTTCGGTTACTTTTTCAGAAGGGTTGGAGAGGATAGGAGGAAATGCGTTTTTAAATAATTATATAACCGAATTGACCATACCAGATACAGTAACACTCATTGATTACGGTGCATTTGTAGGAAATAACATAACTGAACTAACTTTGGGTGAAAATGTACAGACCATAGAGGCCGCTGCGTTTTGGTTTAATAATTTACAATCGGTAACAATACCGGAATCTGTCAGGTCTATTGGCCGGAGTGCTTTTAGTAATAATCAGATAAAGGAATTTATAGTATTGAGCAATCAGGTAAATATTAATCCGGATGTATTACATGATTCGAATCCAGCTAATCCTGAAGAATTAACGATTCATGGCTATTGTGGATCGACAGCCAATGAACTTGCAAATCATTGGGGATATTCTTTCGAGCAGCTCGAAGTGGACGAATGTTTAATGATCACACTAACCCCGAGCGGAACCGAACCGACGAATGAGGATGTAACGGTCTTAATTGATGTCATAAGCGATATAGCCAATGTGGTGGAGTTGAAATGGGCAAAAGGAAGTAAAGACTTTGTCGACTTCCGTGATGGAGACGGTGAGGATGTGACGGACAATCAATTTACTGTTTCAGAAAATGGAACCTATACCGTATATGTAAAAGATAAGACAGGGAATGAAAAAGTCGAGCGGATAGAGATCAACAATATTGATAAATCCCTATTAATCATTCATGTGCAAATAGTAGATGGGGAGACAATTACCCTTCACGTATATGGCAGCGACTCTATTCAGCAACTGAAACAAAAAATTCAAGATGCTGTGGGGATTGCACCCAAAAACCAAAAAATAACTTTTGCCGGAAAAGTGTTAGAAGATGGTCGCACGATAGCGGACTATAATATTCTGAATGACGCTACAGTGCAATTGGTGGTTTTATCCTCTGATGGAACAAAAGCACCGTCCCCAGGTGGGGGAGGGGGAGTTTATATTCCTTCCAGAGATATAAGTTTAGACAGATTAGAAGTAATTGTTGATGGGAAAAATATATTGCCTTTCGATCCAGCCCAATTCGAATATGATTTGGGTGATACGGAAGCAGAAATCGTAGAAATTATCGTGAAGACACATCATCCTAAGGCGAAAATCACATTAGATGACGAAGCATTTGTAGATGAGCAAACGCTGCTATTGAACGAAGGAAAAAACATTTTCGATATCGTTATCATCGCCGAAAATGGCGCTGAACAAGCATATACCATTATATTGAATCAATTGGAAAAGGTCCCATTCACCGATATTGCGGGACATTGGGCGGAAGGCTATATCAAGAAGACCTATTGGGGGAAAATGTTTTATGGTTATTCAGATAAAACATTCCGACCGGATGACCAGATAAGCCGTATGGAGGTAACAAGTGTCCTTGTACGATTATTGGAATTGGATGAACAAAAGCAAGTGCCATTTATAGATGTTCAATCGATCGGTAAAGATGCTATGAAGGAACTTGAAAAGGCATATACAAATGGTATGGTAAAAGGTTATCTAGACCAGACGTTCAAACCCTATGCAGATGTGACACGTGCTCACCTTGCCTTAATTTTTTACCGTACCTATGAGAAGTTAAACAGAACACCATACAAGCCGAAACAGTTGACATATTTCCCAGATATCGCAGGATACGATCAAGAAACACAAAATGCCATTGCGATGCTTGTTGAATTAAAAATTGCAGAGGGGTCAGGCGGAAAATTTATGCCTAACGATCAAGTAACAAGAGCGCAGGCAGCAAAAATGCTTGTAAATTTTAAAGAAGTGTTAGGCCGCCTAGAAGATAAGTAGCGATTATGATTGGAAACTCCCACAGAAACGGATATATTGTGGGAGTTTCTATTTTCTAACCTTTTATAACGATACTTGAATAGTTTCCACGAGAAATTGCGCCATTTTACAATAATTCATTATAACAAAGAAAGGAAGTGCTACGGATGATATTCCTTGTTTGGATCGTCATATCTGTCGTTGCTTTGGCCATCTTAGCCTGCCTTATTATCTCCTTTATCGTATCGCTGAAACTAACGCGTAATAATGTAAGAAAACCGATAAACGAATCGCCAGAAGATTACGGTCTCGATTTTGATTTAATATCGTTTCAAAGCAGAGACGATATTTCTTTGGAGGGATGGTTTATTCCAGCACAGCAACCAAAAAACAGGACAATTATTTTTGCGCACGGTTATCGGGGAAATCGATTGGAAAAGAAATTACCTGCATTAAAATTAGCTAAGGATTTGACGGAGAATGGTTTTCATGTTTTGATGTTCGATTTTCGCAGTTGTGGGGAATCTAGTGGAAATGTTGCATCAATTGGTCTGTACGAACAGGAGGATCTATTAAGTGCGATTGCGTGGGTGAAAGCAAATCACCCTTCTTCAATTGGCCTGATCGGTTTTTCTATGGGTGCATCTACTGCTTTACTTGCGGCTGCCCGCGTACCTGAAGTAGTTGGTGTAGTTGCGGATAGTCCTTTTGACGAATTATCTACCTATTTAGCTGAAAAGTTTTACGTATGGACGAAACTGCCTAGTTTCCCATTTACACCACTCACGCTTGCCTTTATAAGAATGCATGTGGGAAGTGCCAAGAAGGTAAATCCAAGGAAAGCTTTAAAGAAAATACATCCGCGTCCCGTTTTATTTATTCATGGTGATCAGGATTATTCAATACCCTATGAAAACAGTATGCGTTTGCACGAAGCCTACAAGGAGCATTCGGAATTGTGGACGGTTTCTAATGCCGATCACGTTCAGGGATACAGATTAAATAGAGAAGAATATACAAGACGGGTTGTTCAATTTTTTGATAAATCATGATAAATAAAAAACGAGTAGTAGAACAACAAGCTTTTCACGAAGGGTATAATATAGAGACAAGAATGCATATCAACATCACTCACCTGAAGTACTTCAACATGATAGAAAGGAATAACAATGGATAATGTCATATTTTTAACCATGATTGTGTCAGCAATGATGATGTGCATGTTGCTAATCTATTCATTCTTACACTTGCAAAAACGCGGAGTCCGTTATTTTGCATGGGTCATGGTTTGTCGAGTTGTCTTTGGTTGGAGTGTCATTCTCGAATTATATAGCAATGATCTAGCAAGCAAGCTTTTTTTTCGACAAATAGAACAAACAGCGCTTGCGATTACCGTCCCGTTGGTTGTTCTTTGTGTACTGGATTTATATGCTAGGGATAAGTGGTTAAAATGGTATAAACAGTTCCTATTGTTGCTTTTTTTCATCGGATGGTCCGTACTTATATGGACAAATGATAAAACTCATCTCATATTCGAAACAGCGGCACTCGTTAATGGCTACCTAGATGTGCCTAGGACTAGTCTAGCGATTGCATTTAATATATTCTGCTATTTTATTTTGCTGACCTGCGTTTATTTCTTTATTATGTATTTACGAAAGGCAAGGCCGGAGGTGCGTAAACCAGGCATCATCGTCATTTTACTCGCATCAATATCAGCCGTTATAGAAGTGGTTAAATTGGTTTTTCCGGATTTATCGCAATGGTTGCTCCCAATTTCTGTTTATTGTGGTGTATTGGGCATTATTATGCTATGGATTATCTACAAAAATAAAATATTTACCATCGTGCCAATGGCAAGGGATTTTATCGTTGATACCATCCGAGAAGGAGTTTTAACTGTCGATCAAAAAGGAACGATCATTGACTGCAATATCTTTATACAGCCGTTGTTCGAAGAAAAAAACAGCAAATCAATAATCGGAAAAGACGTGTCTGAATTCCTAAAAGATTGGCCTGAGTGGTTGGATGCGTGCAACAGTATGGTAGAGAAGTCGATAGAAGTAAAGAAAGAAATGGATGGTGAAGAGAAATATTTCATGGTTAAAGTGTATCCACTTTATTCCAAAGGCTTCCGATTACTCGGAACGGTCTCGATATTATTTGATATAACAGAAAAGCAACAACGATTAGAAGAAATTGCACATCTTAATTTTATGAAAGATCAGTTGTTTACCCTTGTTTCCCACGACATCCGCGAACCGATTGCTCTTCAGGTGAATTTGATAGAAATGCTAGAAGAAGAAAAGCAAATGTTCTCGTCGGAAACAGCTGAGCTGCTTGATTTTTTAAGTACACAAATTCGTTCGACATATATGACGGTTGGCAATGTGCTTGAATGGTTTCGCAATCAAAAAAATGACGTGTCGCTTAACCCTGAATCGTTGGCCTTAGTCGATCTTATTTATGAAGCTTATCGTATACTATCTATTAAAAGTAAGGCGAAAGATATTGACATCGCAATTAAAGTTGACGAAGCTATAATTGTATATGTCGATCGAGAAGCGATTGTCATGGTAATTCGCAATATACTTTCCAATGCGATTAAATTTTCTAACCGGGGGGCAATGGTTGAGGTTGTAGCCGAAAAGTATCATGAAGGAAAAATCGTGATTACCATACGCGATCAAGGTATTGGCATGTCTAAAAAGTTATTAGGACAATTATTTACCGAAAGACAAGTCATCTCTACGATCGGAACCGAGGGGGAACGCGGGACAGGATTAGGTCTACAAGTCAGTTGCCAATTTGCGAAGATGAGTGGCGGAGATTTATGGATTGACAGCGTATTAGGGAAAGGCAGTGCCGTCTATCTTTCGTTGAGAGAAGGTGAAAAAGTTGAAGGTGATCATCATCGACGATGAACAAGCGATGCTCGCAATTATGCAAAGAATGTTAAGAAGAATAGAAAATATAGAAATAATCGGTGGATTTCAAAGTGTAAAAGACGCCCTTCTATTCACGCAAAATACAGTGGTCGATATAGCATTTGTTGATATTATGATTGCAGACGAAAGTGGATTAGAGCTTGCTCGACAATTGCGCGCTGGTCAAAAAAATATGGAAATTGTATTTGTGACTTCTCATCGAGAATATGCGGTTGATGCTTTTGATACGTATCCGCTTGATTATATGGTTAAGCCAGTATCGCAAAAAAGATTGATACAAACCATTGAAAGGGCAAGAGAGAAAAATAATAAGCCGCCTAAAGAGATGGATGTCAACCGATTAGTAGTGAAAGCATTAGGCGGTTTAGAGGTTAGTAGTGTGGATGCGGGCAAAGTGAAGTTCATTTCAAAAAAGAGTCAAGAATTATTTGCATTTTTACTTCTTGGGCGAGGTCGAGCGGTTTCAAGGGATAGAGTTATTGACGAAGTTTTTCCAGAAATGCCATTAGAGAATGCGGTGGGATACCTTAATACGGCAGTTTACCAGTTGCGTAAGGCATTGCAATCACATGGTTTAAAATCAATAGTCCGTACTTTCGACGAACAGTTTATGTTAGAAATGACTCATATAGATGCGGACTTTATTTCATTCGAATCCTATGTTTACCGTGTGAAAGAATGGAATGAATTTACGGTTAAAGAAGCGCTCGAATGGGAAAAAAGCTTTACTGGCGACTTGTATGAAAACAAATTTTATACGTGGTCCGTTCCAGAACAAGAAGGACTCGCGATACGCTATCACGATTTTGCTATAAGGCTAGTTCGCTGGCTTCTTACAAATAATCAAGTAACCCAATCCATATTAATTGCTAGAAAGATCGTTTCGCGTAATGAATTGGACGAGGAAGCAAACGTGTTTTTAATGAAAGCTTACCGTGCAGCAAAGGATTATCAATCTTTCCGAAGTCATTACGAGCATTTTATAAAAGTATATCAAAAAGAGATGGGAAGTCTTCCCGCCATTGGAAAGGAGAGCTTTTTCGAAAAATAGATGATTTGGGAATACGATTGTTGAAAAAAACGGACAGTATCATTCCAAATGGAATCCAGTTGAAGGATTTTTCAAGTTGACTGTCTCATCCATTTAATTGTTTTGAATCGATCAAAGACTTATAAAGCTTGACGTTCCATGTGGTTAAGCATAAGATGAAGTTATCATATTAATACCAGTCATTTCATAGTGTTTTAACTTACATAGATACCTCACACCTTTGTATGATTGACTGTCAATTTCATATACTCAGTAAATGGTGCTGTTATTAAACAACAGCTTGGAAGATCAGTGTAAATCTGACGCGGTCCCGCCACTGTAACGCAGAGCAGGCTAACGAGATACGCCACTGTATCGTTTGGATACGGGAAGGTAGGTTAGTCTTGCGATGAAGCGAAGCCAGGAGACATGCCATTTATTTAGTCTATAATTCCACGAGGATGGAAGGAGAGATGTTTAGCTGTGTCTTTATTTGGGCATGGCATGTCCAGATGTCAAACACCTTTTCTGATTTCCAGTAAAAGGTGTTTTTGTATGGGGTGAACCAATCGAATTTGGGAGAGGTGTGAGCTTTTTGAATAACAGGGGAAATCGGTTTTTGGCTTTGTGGTTGTCTATATTGATGCTTTTTTCATTAGTTAGTCCGACATTGGCAATGGCCGCAGAAGACGTAACGGAGCTTAGTTCTGGGGAAAACTATGTGACAGTATCGGTTGAAAAGTTTACTTTGGGACAGGGCTACATCATAGAGCCGGTTCGTGTGCCCTTTGAAGTAGGAGATAATGCAGCAGAGGTTATTATAGGACTGTTAGGAGAAGATCGGTCCCATTATAGAGGCAGTTTTGAGAACGGCTTCTATCTGGCAAGTGTTTACGACCACGATCCTGGTGCCCTTCAGATTCCTTCCTATATTTTGGATGCAATTGGGGGAGAAGATCGGATAGGCGACAGAGCGGATGCTAGTTGGCTAGAGGAATTTGATTACACTTCCGATTCAGGGTGGATGTATGCAGTAAACGATCGCTTCCCGAATGTAGGGGCTGCTGAACTGCGGGTTGAAACAGGCGATGTGATTCGCTGGCAATTCACGGTGTATGGGCTTGGGGCAGACTTAGGCAGTACCTATGATGGTTCAGAGGTTCTTATTAACCCTGCCAATAAGGATGCGTTAACGGCAAAAGTAGCAGAGATCAACAGTGCTCCTGATAAATGGGAGATTCTTGCCGATTCAGCAGTTCAATTAGCATATGACAACGCGTATCAAGTTCTCACGAACATGGAAAGTAGTCAAGAGCTGGTGGATGCCGCTTTAACATCTTTAATCGTAGCACTGGATACCACTGAAGAAGATGACGTTAGTGAAGTGAACACGGGACATTTGGAGAGGGCTATCGAAGAGGCCGAAGTAAATCAGAATTCGGTACAGGTTAGTATAGACGGATCGGATGTCAACACAACGGACTACTGGGTCATTCAGGAAGAACTTGATGCTTTGGTCGACGTCATTGTGTCGGCTCAGCAGCTAATTGCCGACCTGAGCGCGACGCAGGAAGAGGTGAATGCCAAAGTATTGGCTCTTGACCAGGCTCAGCATGCTTTTGAACAAGCGAAGAAACCCGGTTTATTCGAGGAAAACACTCAGCCTGAACATAATGTCACATTTACCGTGGCACCCAAAACCGTAACTTTAGAGGTATATAAGCCGGATGGACAACAGGTAGATATTGGAGCAGGGGAAGAGGACATTTATAAAATTTATACGGCTTATTTGCCTGTAGGCGAATATCGATACAGAGGTATTGATCCGGAGGGGCTCAGTGTTGGCGGCGGCGTTTTAACGGTAACGGATGAATCGAATCAGGCCTTTGAGCTCCGTCAACTCAACCTTAAAGCGAGTAATGCAGGCTGGAATGTTGATGAGGATTATTCCGTCAAGATCGGCCAGAACAGTCCAAACGATACCTCTTTAACGTTGGGCCAAAAGACGTCTGCCGGGCAATATCCCGTATTGGTTATAGCGGGCAATACGTACTTCTATTCTTTTGAACCAAGCGAAGGACGCATCGCAGAAGGCTTTACGACATTAAGCAGCAGTGTCACTGTCACCATAGCTGCCTCTGCACAATCAGTTTCTGGAGCGATTCCGTTAGCACGTGAGATAACTTTTACGGTGCCGGAGGAAGCGACGCTTTTTCTCGGTCGGAAAACAAAACATTTTGTGGCCTTTGAAGAAATTAAGCCAATAGAAACTACAAGTAGTAATGGTTTAACTATCTATCGCTTTAAAATGGTAAACAATCAGGAATACAATTACCGCGTGAGTCAGAAAGGGAAGCTAACAAACGCTGGCTCGTTTAGAGCGAATGAGGCGAATGAGTCTCTTGAGGTTACGGCGGAACAATTAAGTGTTCTTTCACCGCAATCGATTTTGAATCGCGGAACGTACTTGGAAGGCAATATTTATTTAAATATCAACGAACAGAATCATTTGAAGCTGGCGGGGCCAGGCGATGAATTTCATTTGTTGACTTTGCGCAGCTGGCAAGCACTAATAGAAGGAGTGGGCAACTATTTCTTCGAGCCGGATTTCCATTATGAGATTATTTCAGGTCAAGACGTGATCGACATAACCGAAGGGGAACCAGGCAGCTATTCAATGATTCAAGCATTAAATGAAGGAACTGCCATCGTCAAAGTCTCTTATGATGCTATAAAGGTGAATGGGTCACATTATATTACAGATGATAATAATGCCTTCAGTGCGGTATGGCCGGAGAATGTAGGCTTGTTTGTTGTTACGGTAGGACAAGAAGAGACGGGGATTGCCACCGGCATTGAGAGCAATAAGGAACGTAATCAAAAGGCTAACGAAGGCAGAACGGGTAATAACCTCATGAACCTTCAAAATGGCTCATTTGATGCGGATATCGATAGTGTTTACTTCCTGGATACGGAGCCTGGAGCAGTATTTACGTTTACTCCGTCCACAGGCAGTAACGTGAGCGTGCTCCAGCCAGAGATCGACCATGCGGCCGGTACGCTCTTGTATGGAGATGGGACGTTCTCGCAGGAAAACGTGACCTCCAATGAGGGCGGTTCGTTCAGCGTTCTGCTAAAGGAAGGCCGCAACATCGTCAAGGTCGAGAAGGAAGGTTTGGCCGAGTACCAGGTCATGACCGCAAGACCACTGAAAGTGGCAATCACTAACGTGACGAGCCAGGATGATGAAATTCGTGCTGGAGATGAAGTTACAGTTTTATTGGAAGGCTTGTCGTTTCCAGCTAATAAGCTAGCGGGCATTTACAATTTTACTGGACAATTAAGATTCACGTCGGGACCGGAACAGGAGCCGGTATTTGGCCTTGCCAGACAATATAACATTACGACCCAGGCCAACAGTTTAACTTTGCAAATTCCCGAAGATGTAGAAGAAAGCTATCTGCTGCAGGATGGGCATATTCGAGTAGGCTCTTTCGGCAGTCCGATTGGCGACCACCGGAATATTGATCCCTTGCAAGGGGCGAACCCTAACTTTACCGCATTAGGCAGAGAAGGATACTACAGTATTTTTCCTGAAATCGTGATTGAAATTGCCGATGACGATGAGGGCCAGCAGGAAGAAGCGGATAAGGCTTCTTTGCGTCAGGCGATCAAACATGCTCAGGATGAATTAGAATCGGTCATGGTGAGTGCGGATGGAACTGATCTTTATCCAAGCTTTTATTGGGTGACAGAAGAAAGGTATAACCAATTCGTTCGTGGTATTGAATCAGCCCAAGAGCTCATTGCGGACGAACATGCCACGCAAGGCACAGTGGATGCCAAGGTATTAGCGCTTAATCAAGCGACGGCTTCATTCCGTGATGCTAAGCGTCCCGGTTTGAAAGAAAAAACGTCCGATGTCACGGAGCAACTGAACAAGCACTTGGCCTATTTAGTGGATTCCGTGAGTAACCCCACTTTTGGCACTGCTGGTGGGGAATGGACGATTCTTTCTCTTGCACGCGCCAATTATAATGTGCCGGACGGCTATTACGAAACGTACTACAACAACGTTGTTCATGAAGTGCAAAGATTAATGCCTGCGACTACTAATAAGCCGGAAGGCATATTGGATCGCAACCGAGGAACCGAGCATTCGCGCCTTATACTAGGTCTTACCGCGATTGGGCAAGACATTCACGATGTAGCGGGATATGACATCCGTGCGGCACTAGCCGATTTTGATTATGTGACCCGGCAGGGGATAAACGGACCGATTTTTGCCCTAATTGCGCTGGATAGCCATCAATATGATATCCCCGTCAAGGATGGCGTTGCGAATCCAACCACTCGTGAGAAGATGATTGACTATATTTTAGCTAGAGAAGCTCCAACAACAGGGGGATGGTCTCTATCTGGACCAGCCGATCCAGATATAACCTCCATGGCGCTTCAAGCTTTAGCACCTTATTATGACAAAAATGATAGAGTTAAAGCGGCCGTGGACCGTGCGATTGCTTGGCTAACCTCTGCTCAGAATGAATATGGCGGTTACGCAAGCTGGGGCGTAGAAAATGTCCAGAGCGTTGCTCAAGTTATTGTGGCCCTGACGAGTCTGGGTATTGATCCACATACGGATGAGCGGTTTATCAAGAATGGTCATTCAGCAATTGACAATTTGCTGACCTATGCAGTGCCAAACGGCGGATTTGTTCATCCCAAGGGTGGAAGAGTAGATTGGATGGCGACGGACCAGGGTACCTATGCGCTGGTCGCTTACAACCGTTTTGTTAAAGGTCAAAACAGCTTGTATGATATGACCGATGTAGACATTGTTGAAGAGGAGCCGAGTGAAGGTATTTCACTTCCCGACGACGGGCAGATCGAAATCCCAAGGGATGGTAAAGACTACACCGTACGTGTACAAGAATCAGACCGTGAAAAAGAAGTGAGTATTCAATTACCTGAGAACACACAGGCTAGGACATTTCTTGATCTGCCCGCAAATACGGATTTACCGAATCTTTCGATAGTGAGAGGCAGCAACACTGTTGAGTTCCCTAAGGGAATTCGAATGAATGGTGAGTCCAACAAAGTTCTGGAGCTGCTCACGTCCAAAAATCTAAACGATGCGTCGCTTAAGAATCAGTTGGTCGGTTTAATTGATTCGGATCGGGAGCTTGATGAAGTCTACTCATTCTTCACCATGGGTGGAGAACAGCCGGTTCAATTTAACGGATTTGTCACGCTGACCTTCAAGGGGATGAAAGGCAACGAAGCTGCATTCATAGAGAACGGCCAGATTTCAGCTATTCAAAAGTTTGCTAATGAAGAAGATGGATTAGCAAGCGGCAAAAATGAGTTTGCGTATGAGGATGGAAATGACCTCATTGTGAAAACAAGTCATTTCACAGACTTTGCCGTTTTCTCCACGAAAGAGAAAGAGAATCAAGGTGGCGGAACGCCTCCTGGCAATGGCGGCGGTGGAGGAGTGACTCCTCCTCAGTTAACAGCTCAATTATCGGTTGACAAGTTCACAATAAATAAAGGCTATGTCTTGTCTCCAACAACGGTTGAATTTTCACCGGGTGAAACAGTCTGGGATGTTTTCAAACGTGAGATGGATCGTCAAGGTATTGCTTATCAATACTCTTATTATGATAGATATAACAGTGTGTATGTTGAATCTATCGATGGTGATGGTGAGTTTGACCATGGTAGCGGTAGTGGCTGGATGTATAATGTCAATGGCGTTTACCCGAATTACGGGGCCAGTCAATACAATCTGACTCAGGGTGATCGCATCCAATGGCGCTATACGACGAATTTAGGCGTTGACTTGGGTCAAAAACTGCCAGGTGGAGCAGGGGATCCTAGCGGTGGAGGAAACAGTCCTGGCAAGGAAATTATTGTCGATGCGAATGATAATAACCCGGTGATCGAGGTACCAAAGGATGGCGAAACGTATATCGTCAGGATCTCAGAAAAATCACAGGATGTAGATAAAATTACGATCAACATTCCGGATGAAGAAATAACAGTGTGGCTTGATTTAGAAGCTGTGAAACAGAATGTTCCTTTTATTGAAGTGAACAAAGGAACCCGAATACTGACGCTCGAGAAAGGAACCAAATTAAAATCCGAACAAAGCAAGATTAAGCTGTTCGCACCGGTGCCGAACCAACAGCAAATGCTTACGAACTTAGTTAACAAGAACTTGACGGAAGCGACAGCCACCATGGTAGACGCCTTTGAAATGGGTGACCATGCTGATGTAACATTATTTGATCAATCCGTGAAGCTACAGTTTAAAGGGGCAAGTGCTCGTCAGACAGGTATTATTGACCATGAAGGCCAGTGGGTTCCGGTACGTATTTACTCGTCAGATATTGAAGGACAGCGAGCGACCAGAGGTCAAGAAAAAGCAGCCTATGCATACGTTGAAGAGGGGAATCTGGTCATTAAAACGAATCACTTCTCTACCTTCCTCCTCTATACAACAGTTACTTCTTTATCAGAGATTTATACAGATGCAGGGGACGTATCGTCTTGGGCGTATGACTTGATTTTGGAAGCAACGGAGAAAGGATATGTTAATGGGTACGGTGACAGCAGGCTTAATCCGAAAGGAAAAATCACAAGAGCAGAGTTTGCCAAGCTGCTGGTGGAAGTATTCAACATAGAAAAAGAAAATGAAACGGTCAGTCCATTCAATGATGTGCAGGCAGCAAACTGGTTCTATTCCTATGTAAATGCCGCCTATGCTTCAGGAATTGTGTCAGGCTATGGCGACCATTTCCTGCCAAATGCCAT
The DNA here is from genome assembly GCF_030813115.1 of Bacillus horti. NCBI lineage: Bacteria > Bacillati > Bacillota > Bacilli > Caryophanales > Bacillaceae > Caldalkalibacillus > Caldalkalibacillus horti. The sequence goes on from NZ_JAUSTY010000009.1 coordinate 17,602, forward strand.
CATTACAAGAGAGGAAATGGCAACGATGATGGCAAGAGTATTGGAACTAGAATTAGGTCAGGTATCTATGCTATTTGAAGACGAGGACCATATTGCGCCATGGGCAAAGACCGGTGTGCATAACCTTGCTTCGTTGGGCATTATGGTAGGGGACGCAGGACGATTTCACCCGAAAGGTACAGCAACAAGAGAGATGGCTTTCGTTGTGGCAATGAAGCTTACAATTATAGAGCTGGCCAGTAAGCTTAAACAGATATGCAGAAGAAAAAGGGATTGTTCTCTGGAAGGTGAAAAAGCCTTCTAGGGAACAGCCCTTTCCGTGCTCATTTTGAGAAGTGATTCTGGTCTTTCATAAGGAGACCGTAAAAGGAAGGTGTGGATGATTTATGTGTCAAGGAAATAGGAGAATTGCCCTCATTCTTGTGGTAATGCTGCTGCCGTTTCTGCTGCTCTCTCCTTCTGTAAGCGCAGATTCTACACAGAATGTAGGACAGGAAGCGGGATTGGAAACTGTCTATACCGATGCGGACCTGATATCCACGTGGGCGTATAAGGCCATTCAAGAAGCGACGGACAAGGCGATCGTGGAAGGTAGCGGGGGTAAAATCAACCCTAAGGGCACAATAACTCGTGCTGAATTCACCAAGCTGATGGTAGCGATGTTAGAGATTGACACGGAGATCGTCAGCGTCCTGCCGTTTGAAGATGTGAGTGAAACCGATTGGTTTTACCCCTATGTTCAGGCAGGCTATTACAAGCAGATGATCTCCGGCTATACGGATACTCAGTTTCTGCCGAACGGTCCTATTTCACGGCAGGAGATGGCAGTCATGATGGTGCGTGCGCTAGAGCTGCAGGAGCAGCAGGTCGGAGCTGAACGAGGCGATCTGGTAGAAGTGTCGGCATGGGCGCGCACTTCCGTCAATACAGTAATAGCTTCTGGGCTGATGCAGGGGGATGCTCAATCCTTCCGGCCACACGACCATGCAACTAGAGAAATGGCTTTCACCGTAGTGATGAGAGCTTATCACTATGTCGACACCGAAGAACTGGACGAGGAAGAAGCGAAAGAGAAACCTGTCGCTGAGCAGGACCGGTTAGAGGAGATCGAGCGGCTAATCCGAGAAAATGCTGGTTTTATGCAGCAGATGGTGCCGAATCCTACGCTGGGCAGCCTTGCAGGGGAATGGACTATTCTCGGCTTGGCCCGTTCGGGTGAGAAGGTGCCGGATCATTATTACAAGACGTATTATCAGAATATTGTGGAGGAAGTACAGAAGCTAATGCCTGCTACCGCAAGCAAAGCGGAGGGCAGATTGGACCGAAGCAAAGGAACGGAGCATTCTAGACTTATATTGGGACTCACCTCCATTGGTCATGATATAGAGAACGTGGGGGGCTATGACCTTCGCCTAGCGTTGGCGGACATGAATTATGTCAGCATTCAAGGCATTAATGGACCTATTTTTGCGTTGATCGCATTTGACAGTCTAGGCTATGACATACCGCTTGATGAGAACGCAAAGTCACAGACAACGAGAGAAGAGTTGATTGATTTTATTTTAGACAGAGAGATTAAAGGCGGTGGATGGGCTTTGGGTGTCAATCCAGATGAGCCGGATCCAGATATTACGGCGATGGCCATTCAAGGATTAACGCCTTATTATGAAAAACGAGCAGATGTACAGAAGGCAGTTGACCGAGGTCTTGATTGGCTGTCTGCTGTCCAGGACAACAGTGGAGGTTACCGGAGCTGGGGTGCTCTTAATGCGGAGAGTGTTGCACAGGTGATTGTGGCTCTGTCCGGACTTGGTATTGATGCCGATAAGGATCCGAGGTTTGTGAAGCGTGGACAATCCGCAATTGATGCGCTGCTATCGTTTGCTTCAGTAGAGGGCGGGTTCTACCACATACTAGCTGGAGAAGCCGGAAACGGTGGGGCGGCACCAGGTGAGGTGGACGCCATGGCTACTGACCAAGCGATGTATGCGCTGGTTGCTTATCAGCGTTTCCTTGAAGGGCACAACACCTTATACGATATGACGGATCAAACAAGCTCTTCCTTGCTAAAGGGGAGGTAAGAGCATGAAAAAGAAGTCCTTGATTGGCTTGGCGGCTACGCTTCTTATTTTACTGGTCATCTCTTATTTTATGGGGAGTCAAGATCATGTTGTCCCGCTTGAGAGTGCCAATGAACAGAAAGAATCCGCCCAGCCTGGGAAACAGACCGGGGCTGGGAATACGGATATGGATGAAGAAGAATCCCTGCCAAACGATGAAGAACAGCTTGAACCTCAGGATGAAATGGAGGGTGCCGAGCTGAATGGTGGTGCGGGGCAACAACTACAAGAAATATCAGACGCACCAACTGATTCAGAACGTGATGAAACAGCGTCCGAATCTGCGGGCCATGAGGCCATCAATCAAGAGAGTGTGAATCAAGACCATACCACTCAAGAGAGTGCCAACCAAGCAAATGGGAATCAAGATCATACTGCTCAAGAGCGTTCCTCTACACAAAAAGCGGACGCTCCGGAACTAGCGCAAACACCGGAAGAGCCAGCTGATCATCAAGAAGAGGATAGAGGTGGGGAGAAGGATCAATACTTAACTGATCCGGTTCCGGAGGGAAAACCTAAACCTGTAGAATGGCAGGACGTTACCGTTGACAAAGGAACGGCCTACACAGCAACATTGTCTGTAACCGCTCTGACGATCCTTAACAATTTGAACTTATTCAATGAAGATAAACTGGAAGTGCTTCCGGAAGACGGTGTGATTTTTGAGGAACAGACGGTTACGTTTTATGAAGGGGAATCCGTATTTGATGTACTGCTAAGGGAGATGCAGGAGCATAAGATTCATATGGAATTTGTAATGACACCGATCTACAACAGCCATTACATTGAGGGAATCAACAATATTTACGAGTTCGATTGCGGGGAGCTGAGCGGGTGGATGTATAAAGTAAACGACTGGTTCCCCAACTATGGAGCTAGCCGTTACCAGTTGGAGCCCGGCGATGATATTGAGTGGGTATACACCTGTGATTTAGGGCGGGACATCGGTGGTTACGGAGCGGCGAATGGGGGATGAATACCAATGAATAGCTTTGCCAGCTTGCACCCGGTGATCCTTTTCACCTATTTTGTAGCGGTCATCGGGTTTAGTATGTTCTTCACACATCCCTTGCTACAGACCATGGCACTGCTCGGAGCCTTCACCTGGTCGGTTTTGCTGAAGGGAAGGAAGGGGCTGCTCTTTAACCTGATCTATATGTTGCCCCTGCTTCTTTTTATGGCGCTGCTTAATCCACTCTTCAACCATCAAGGCGTCACTATTTTGTTCTATTTGAACAGCGGTAATCCAGTGACGCTTGAGTCGATTTTGTATGGCGTGTCCGCGGCAGTGATGTTCATTACTGTCATCATTTGGTTTGCATGCTATAACGCAGTGATGACGTCTGATAAATTTATTTATTTGTTCGGTAAAATCATTCCGGCAATGTCACTGCTTTTCTCTATGGTTTTGCGTTTTGTTCCGCGCTATGTGAACAAAGCAAAAGAAATTTCAGCTGCGCAAAAAGGCATTGGGAGAGATGTGTCCCAAGGTAGCTTACTGCAGAAAGCTAGAAACGGGCTGCGTATCCTGTCTATCCTGACCACTTGGGCCTTGGAGAACGCGATCGAAACGGCAGATTCAATGAAATCGAGGGGATACGGGCTGCCGGGAAGGACAAGCTTTGCCCTCTTTCGTTTCGATCAGCGGGATGGACGGGTTCTTATGATCCTCATAGGAATGATCATTGTGATTATGGCTGGAGCCATCCTAGGCGTGAATTCCATGCGCTTCTTCCCGTCGATCCGAATAGCAGATATTTCTCTGTTCGGCGTGTTGGTTTACGGAGCCTATCTGCTTCTGTGCTTGCTGCCAGTTATTATGACGATTCAGGGGGAACGAAAGTGGAAGCGTATCGAATCGAACATGTAAGCTTTACCTATCCTGAACAGGAGAACCGCGTACTCGATGACGTGGTCCTCTCTATTCAACACGGTGAGTTTGTCACGGTGTGCGGGCAATCCGGTTCAGGGAAAAGTACGTTGTTGAGACATTTGAAGCCGGTGCTTACGCCACATGGACTGCGTGATGGCGAAATTTACTACGAGGGAAAGCCGTTGACAGATATGGATCCAAAGCGTCAGGCTTCGGACATCGGATATGTGCTTCAGAACCCAGATAATCAAATCGTAACAGATAAAGTGTGGCACGAGCTGGCCTTCGGACTGGAGAGCTTAGGGTACGATCAGCGGGCGATTCGCCTGCGCGTTGCTGAGATGGCTAGTTTCTTTGGCATTCAGACTTGGTTTCACCAGAAAGTGGCGGAGCTTTCCGGAGGACAGAAGCAAATCTTGAATCTGGCTGCTATTATGGCGATGCAGCCTTCTGTGCTTGTGTTGGACGAGCCAACCTCGATGCTCGATCCGATTGCAGCCAACGAGTTTTTGGAAACATTAAAGCGAATTAATCGAGACTTGGGAACGACGATTATTCTATCCGAGCATCGGTTGGAAGAGGTGCTGGTGAATACAGATCGTTTAGTTGTGATGGATCAGGGGCGAATCATTGCGGATGGACCTCCCCGTGATGTCGGGAATCACATCCACGACGGGGACCACCCCATGTTCAGTGCTCTGCCTTCGGCCATGCGAATTGTAAAAGGTCTAAACCCAGAAGAGGAATCCCTTATCACGATCAATGAAGCGCGGCATTGGCTGGCAGAGCGAATGAGTGGTCATCAGGTGGTTGAGGTTGAACCATCCCAAGAACAGACGGCTGCTGAGCGTAGTGACACAGCAGTGCTACAGCTTAAGGATGTCTGGTTCCGCTATGAAAAAACCTCACCCGATGTGATCAAAGATTTGTCCTTGGATGTGAGGCAGGGGGAGTTTTATTGTATCGTTGGAGGCAACGGTACCGGTAAAACAACAGCCCTCTCGTTAATGGGAGGACTGCACAAGCCGTATCGGGGAAAGGTGACGCTAGGTACGCAAAACCTGGCCCTGCTTTCGCAAAGTCCGCAAAATCTTTTCGTCAAGAAAACGGTTGAATTAGATTTGATGGAAATGTTGTCAGGCCAAGCTATGACTAGTGAAGAGAGGTCCTCCCGAATAGAGGAGGTCGTGCGGATGACAGAACTGGACGGGTTAATGGGGCGGCATCCCTATGATCTAAGTGGAGGGGAACAGCAGCGAGCGGCCTTCGCCAAAATCCTACTGCGGGAACCCCAGATCATTCTGCTTGATGAGCCGACCAAGGGGCTGGATGCTTTTTACAAAGCGAAATTTGCTCATATTCTTAAGCAGTTAACCGCTAAACGGATAACGATTGTGATGGTTTCCCATGATATTGAATTTTGTGCGAAGTATGCCGATCGCTGCGCCTTATTCTTTGATGGGGGAATCGTCACGGCCAATACAACCCGGAAATTTTTTGCGGGCAATAGCTTTTATACGACATCGGCCAACCGGATTGCCCGGCATTATGATCCTGAAGCGGTAACTGTAGAGGATGTGATTGCAATATGTCGGTAAAGTTGAGTCGTTATCGTTTAATCATCGCAACCGCCTTGATTGTCATCGTGATTCCGATAACTATTTTGTACGGTATCTATTTTTTAAACGATCGAAAATATTATTTTATCAGTATGCTGATCATTACCTTTACTCTCGTCCCATTCCTGCTAGTCTTTGAGAAGCGTGCGCCTCAAGCTCGTGAGCTTATTGTCATCGCGGTTTTATCAGCAATCGCGGTTGCAGGTCGGGCGGCTTTCTTTATGCTTCCGCAGTTTAAACCGGTCGTCGCCATTGTTATTATCGCAGGAGTTTCACTGGGGGCTGAAGCCGGTTTTCTGGTGGGGGTATTGACCGGCTTTGTATCGAACTTCTTCTTTGGACAGGGGCCATGGACACCTTGGCAGATGTTCTGCTTTGGAATTATTGGGTTTATAGCCGGATTGCTATTTAAGAAAGGAAAGCTAAACCGGACCAAACTATCTCTTTGTGTGTACGGGGGATTGGCCACCTTCTTTATTTACGGAGGAATAATCAACATCGGTAGCCTGATGATGTTCACGGCCGAGTTTTCGTTCGAAGCGTTAGTGGCAACGTATATTTCAGCGATCGGTTTTGACCTCATACACGCGGTGGCGACAGTGTTTTTCTTGTATATTTTATCGCAAACGATGCTAGAGAAGCTGGATCGGATCAAGGTGAAGTATGGTCTTATTGAACGAGAAAAGTATAGCTAGCTGCAATTCATCCTTGAATGTGAAAATGGGGTTCTCCATTCAAGGATGCTCGCGGCATCTCCATATTTGAAGGCCTATTAAATTCAGTAAATTTTCTTCTTGACTCACCTAAGGTGTTGCAACGAGTCCTTTCAGGTAGCGTGGTTAGCTGCTTTATTTTCCTCCTTTAGAAAGCATGCCAAGATAAGACCAATGAGCGCAAAAATTGCCATCAGAATAAAAGCATAAGTCGTTCCCCAATAAGCTCCAACTTCATAAGGAGTTCCCATAACCGAGGTAGTCATACTAACGATAGAAGAAAATACAATAATTCCGAAGATTAATCCAAATTGACGCACCGTGTTAATAATAGCTGATCCATGTGAAATATCAGTATTTTCAAGAGCATTCATACTCACGGTTACAAGTGGCATGAGAGTAAATCCAAATCCCATCATAAACACACAAAAAAAGATCATAATCCAATAGGGCGAGCTTTCCATTCCTATCGTAATCATTAAAATTAATGAGGTGAATGTCAACGAGAATCCCATTAATGCTATTTTCTTACCTCCATATTGATCATACAAGTTACCGGAGATAAAGGTTACAACCGATAAAATAATCGTTCCGGGAACTAAAAGTAAGCCTGATAGGAAAGCGCTTGTGCCCAGGACCTCTTGGGAAAACATAGGAAGTAATGTCTCCATAGACAGGAGAAGCATCATATTAATAAATATTAAAAAAGTTGTTAAACGGAAAGTTGAATTGCTGATTAATCTAAGATTTAGCACAGGCGTTCTTAAAAGCAATTGTCGGCGAACAAAAAGGAACAACGTAAATATACCGATTAATAACGGAATGATCACCATCACATTTATAAATCCAACTACACTGATATTACTTAAACCAAAAACAAAAAATGAGAATCCCAGTGCAGAAAGCATAATTGAGAAGAGATCAAGTTTTGTGTCTTTTTTCCCTAAAACATCTTTCATGACAATGAAAGCCAGCAATAGCACTGCACATGCTAGTGGCAGTAAAACCCAATACAAAGCACGCCAATCAAGTAAATCAATAATTATACCGGAAAGAGCTGGAGCACTTGCAGGAGCCACATTAACAACAGCTCCCAAAAGTCCCATAGCGAATCCTCGTCGCTCATAGGGAAACACGGTCAATAAAATTATCTGCACAAGCGGCAACATCATGCCACCACCTATGGACTGAACCACTCTTGAAAAAATCAATTGACTGAAAGCCACGGAAAGGCATCCAATCAGTGTTCCCAGTACTAAACATCCGAGTGAAAAGATCACAAGAGATCTAGATGAAAATTTATCCGCTAGATATCCGGTTAAGGGTATAAAGATAATAGTGGTAAGTAAAGAGGCGGTAGTTAACCACTGAACTTGCGTTGTATTTACATTAAATTCTTTCATAATAGTTGGATAAGCAGTGATTAATAAGAATTGGCTAAACGTGAATAGAAAAGCTGCAGAAATGATGACAATAATGACGCCCTTATTTTGCACGAGAACAAAACCTTTCTCTGTAAAGTAACAGGTCAATCATAACATCTTACTCATTCCTTGTGGAGTGCTTGGTATAGGAGGGATTCATTGAAGGAGAAGGCACCAAATCTACTATTCGATCTTTTCTAAGTCTAAGGATTATAATAGTAAGATATTATTTTAGTGCTTCTCAGAGAAAGGAAGAATGTTACATATGAAGCTAGGCATAGTAGGAGCAGGAAAGATTGTTATAGATCTACTGAGTTTCATTCATGAGATTCCTGATATATCGGTGCAGGGGATATGTGGCACTTCAAAAAGTGAACATAAGCTAAGAGATTTGCAGCAGCAGTACGAAATACCTGCCATCTATACAGACTTTTCTAGAATGCTGGAGAATGATGTGGACACAATTTATGTGGCTCTACCGAACCATTTGCATTTTCCCTTTGTTAAACAAGCGCTGCTTCGGGACAAGCATGTGATTTGTGAGAAGCCGTTTACCTCTAATTTAGAGGAATTCTTGGAGCTACAGGGCTTAGCAATGGAGAGGGGCCTTATTCTTCTTGAGGCGATTACAACTCTACATCTTCAGAATTTTAAACTGATTAAAGAATATATGGATTCGAATTCTCTTGGAGAAATTAAGATTGTGCAATGTAACTACTCTCAATATTCCTCTCGTTATAATGCCTTTAAGCAGGGAAACATCCTGCCAGCTTTTAATCCAGATATGTCTGGTGGAGCGCTAATGGATATTAATATTTATAATATTCACTGGGTAGTAGGGTTGTTTGGAAGTCCGAAGAGGGTCAACTATCTTCCAAATATGGAGAGGGATATCGATACGTCTGGAGTACTGCTTTTAGATTATGAAAGCTTTAAAGCAGTTTGTGTGGGAGCTAAGGATAGCACTGGAAACTCTTTCTGTAGTATTCAAGGGGATCAGGGGACGCTTCAAGTAAATAGCCCAGCTAATACATGTGAATCCTTTGTCTACACTTTGAATCAGCAGGATTCTGTAAATGTAAATCAACAAGCCCATGCACACAGAATGTATGAAGAGTTCGTTAAGTTTGAACAGATCATTGCCAACCAGGATACGGAGACAGTCAAACTATTACTTGAGCACAGTAGAAGAGTTATGGAGGTCGTACAGTTGGCGAAAGATTCAGCTGGTCTTAGGTTCGCACAAAGAAAGTAGAACATTGGAAAGCGTAAAAGGGAAAACCTTACGTACAGTTTGATGAGGAGGAGCTGGAATGAGAATGGTGACCTTACGACCGTCAAGAAAATTTCAGTTCTTTACTCTACTATTCGGATTTTAGAGTGATCGATGGCAAAGTCAATATCTAGGCTGAAATGAAGAGAAAGGGATAACGGTATACACACAAAAAATGACCCAACAAGTTTACGATAATTAATATCTGAATATTCTGTATATAAAATAAGACATGGATGGGTTATGTTTGTTTCCTGTAACTTGCATGGTTTATTTTTTTTAATCGGTGGTAATGACATTATATGATCTTGAAAGGAGGACCGTCGATTGAGTAAACCATCAAAGAGCGACTCCAAAGAATCGTACTCTGGAAATGAAGAAGCAAGCCTTGCTGAGAAAGCGAAGAAGGGTGTCAAACAATTGACCGACAAAATCATCGACAAAACCCCTGAAAATGTTAAGGATAAGATCAAGGATAAATCGAAGGAGTGGTTCTTGGAGCAGCTTAAATCCAACTTTCAAGAGGAAGTTCAAGAAAAAGCGGATCATGCTGCGGACAAGCTGGAGTATGTGAAAGAGAACAATGCTGAAACAGTCCATAGCTTGGCGGACAAAGCCAAGGAAAAAGTTCAGGATGTCATGTTAGATGTTCGGGACAAGCTGAAAAAAGTTAAGGAGGCTGGGGAGGAGTTTCAGAATAAAATTAACTCCAATTCATCCAGATCCAGAATAAAAGGCGTTAATGAGATCAAAGGCATCAGCCAGATCAAAAGCGCACATCGTATGAAAGGCATCCGACAGATGAAAAGTCATCAGAACGTGAAAGGATATGCCCAAATCAAAAAACTAGGCTCTTAATTAATCAATAGAAAGGAGAGAAAGTAATATGAGTATACAAAAAAGTACGGATAGTTCCAGTTTGGCTGAAGTTATTGACCGCATATTGGATAAAGGTGTCGTTATTGATGTGTTCGCGAGGGTCTCTTTGGTCGGCATCGAGCTAATAACTGTCGAAGCCAGAGTCGTCATAGCCAGTGTGGATACGTGGTTGCGTTATGCAGAAGCGGTTGGTTTGCTCCGTGATGAGGTGCTGGAGGAAGGACTGTCTCATGAACAGTCCACTGATCGTGGAAGTATGCAATTAAGTATCTAATATGTAAGCCGGAGCTGATGGGCTCCGGCAGTTACTATCTTACAAGGGAAAGTGTGTGAGCAGATGATGGAAATTAAAAAGATAATACAAACGACTAACGATTTTTTTGAAGAACACATTGCAGCCCCCCATAAAATAACTTCGGTTGAACAGAGAAAGCAGGACGATGAGGGAAATAAAGATGAGGGCTGGGATCTTACTATTGAAGTAATCGAGGAAAAAGATTATATGAAAAGATATGCTAAGGACGAAATGTTGGGAGTGTACCAAGTGACCATGAATAAGAATTATGAGATTACCTCTTATTCACGAGTAGGTCGTAGGTATCGCAGTTCGGTTGATGACGGGTAAAGATAGAAGCAAAAAAGTAAAACGAGGTGACACTGTAAATGAATGAGAAGGGGTTTTACGTGTTTTGTGCGATACAAACAACTGAGGAAGAATTGAATATAGGTGATGTCGAGATTGCTGACAGCAAACGAAGGCTTGTATCGATTCACTACAAGGATTCAGCCCTAATTGCGGCAGAGGTTCCTTTAAGTATTTATCATCCGAACAAGGAAAACTTGATGATTCATCATGATGTGGTTTCAAGGATTATGGCACAGAACGATACGGTGATTCCGATCAGCTTTGGTCATGTATTTAAAACACGTGAGGATGTAGCTCTTCTGCTGGAGAGTCTCTATTCGCAATTTGCTGTTTTGTTTCCGGAAATTAAAGGAAAGGTCGAGCTGGGTTTGAAAATAATCGGCAAGAAGGAATGGCTGGAGAAGGAAATTCAAAAGCGTCCACAGTTTGCTAAAGTGAAAAAGACCGTTAACGGGAAAACAAAAAGCGCAGGTTACTATGACCGAATCAGGCTTGGTGAGATGGCACAGAACTTAATAGATGAATTGCGGCGGGATGTAAAAAGCAGTCTCTATGAATCTTTGAAGAAATTGTCTGCAGCTGCAAAAGCAAACGAGCCGACGAGCGAAACTATGCTGCTGAATGCTGCCTTTCTAATCGACTGCGATCAGGAGGAGAGCTTCGATAGGGAAGTAAACGAAGTATATGAAAAGTGGAAGGATAGAGTTGAATTTAAATATACCGGACCATGGGCTGCTTACAATTTTATTCAGATCAATCTTCAGATTCAGGCAGCGACGCAACGATGATTTTTAAGCTTTTCAGCGCCCCTCTCCAATTAGTGGTGAAAGTAGGGGAGAAGATTCAGGAGGAGGTAGATAAGGAGCTTTATGACCTCTCACATATTCAGCAAAAACTCATTCAGCTGCAAATGATGTATGAACTTGGCGAGATATCTGAGAAAGCTTATAAATCTATGGAGGAAGACCTTCTGATCCGTTACGAGATAGCGAAAAAGCTGGAGATGGAGCAGTGGGAAAAACGAATCAATAAACAAAAGGGAGAATAAAAAGATGTCCACATTTATATATGTTTATGGTCTCATTCCTAGCCAGGAATTAGAATACATATCCCTTCCTTCTTTTGAGGGAATGGATGGAGTTCATGCCGTCTATGCGCTTCCATGCGACACCATTACTGCCGTGGTATGCGAGCTTGATGCTGGGGAGTATGCGGAGGATGTCCTTCAGGAGCGAATGAACACCAACCTAGCTTGGCTACAGGAAAAAGCGATGCGTCACCATGAAATGCTACTAGCACTGGACAGAAAGTATACACTCATACCGATGAAGCTCTTCACGATACACAAGAGCAAATCAAGCTTAGAGTTAAAAATCGAAAACGTCCGAGAGGAAATAGGACAGCTATTTGCGAAACTACAAAACAGTCAGGAATGGAATGTCAAAATTTATTGTAACGATTCGATGCTAAGAGAAAATGTGATGCAGCATGACCCGGTTATTGCTGCAAAGGAGGAAGAAATCAGCCAGCTTTCTCCCGGGCGTCAGTTCTTTGAGAAGAAAAAACTTGACCAGTGGGTGGAGCGACACCTGGAAGAGAATAAGACCCAGTTTTGCGCACAGTTCCATGAAGAATTAAAGAGATTTGCTCTGGCCGATACAGTTAAAAGGAATTGGAGCAAAGAGGCTACAGGCCGACAAGATAATATGAGCTGGAACAGTGTCTATCTCTTGCAGGATGAAAGGATAGACAACTTCCTGACGGATATTCGAGAGAAGAAAGCCTCATTTGCTGAAGACGGATGGACGATTGAGGTATCCGGGCCATGGCCCGCTTATCATTTCGCTGAGCTTAGCGGGAAGGGTGAACTGGTCACATGAATACAAGAGAAACAATGGATGCTAACAAAGACGTCTCACTGATCGACATTTTGGATGTCATTCTTGATAAAGGAGTCGCCATTAAAGGGGACCTAATTATTTCGGTTGCTGGAGTGGACTTGGTGTATCTTGATCTTCGAGTGCTTATTGCTTCCGTAGAAACCTTGGTTCAGTCATCATTGGCAGATCCAATACAGGGTGTCACGTCTGAACAATTCGACAAGCAAAAGGAGGCGCTAATTGATGCCACAGGATAGACTTAAGAGAGGCAGAATCCATTTGGACCCTGATCAAGCTGAGCATGGTCTTGCCCAACTGGTCATGACGGTGATCGAGTTGCTCAGGCAAATCGTTGAGCGACATGCGATTCGGCGTGTGGAGGGCGGGACTTTGACCGATCAACAGATTGAAGATCTTGGGGTAGCATTGATGAACCTCGAGGTAAAAATGGATGAGCTGAAACAGATTTTCAACCTAGAGGATGAAGATTTGAACATTGATCTTGGACCTCTGGGCAATCTATTGCCAAGAAAGAAGTGATCACATGGAAGAGCGACAACTTATGCCTAATAATTCAAGCACGTTGGTAGATGTCTTGGAGAAGGTTTTGGACAAGGGGGTTGTCATTGCAGGCGACATTACCGTCGGCATTGCTGATGTTGAACTGCTTACGATCAAAATTCGATTAATCGTGGCTTCTGTAGACAAAGCCAAAGAGATTGGTCTGGATTGGTGGGAATCTGACCCCTATTTGAATTCCAAGGCGGCCCAAAACAATAATATGGATTTGGAGGAAGAGAATAAGCGACTTAATGAACGATTGCGGTTACTGGAAGATAAAATATCCGGGTTAAAAGAAACGGAAGAGGGAGGTAATAATGATGGCAGAGGAGAACAATAAAGGAAAAATCGCTCAGATTGCTGATAGTCCAGTTTATCGCTCCATCGCAGGAGGTGTGTTGGGGGCGGGGCTCGCTCTGATGCTTAAACCGAAGCTCGGGAAGAAAGTGGTTGCTGCGGCAGGATCAACTGTTTTTAAAGAGAAGAGCAAGGATCTTGGCAAAGCAGTAAAAAAGAAGGCAGAGGATATCAAAGACTCCGGTCTTGAGAAGTCACAACGAATCGTTGGCAAGGTTAAGGACACGTTTTCAAAAAACAATGAGGACCAAGAATCTGAAGTAGAGGGTAAGGTCTCTCAGGATTCGGAAGACGATGATCGTTACGAAAAGCTTGAGTCAGAAAACGAAGAAATTCAAGATCGGCTGCAACGATTGGAAGACAAGCTGCAAAGGCTAATCGATGATAACGACAAAGACACAGATAATAAAAATAAATCGGCTGATGAAGACGAAGATAACGAGGTCGATGAAGTTGAAGAAGAGAGTGAAAAAAAAGATGACGATCAAAAGGAGGAAGAAGAAGTAGACGAAGGGAACGACGAAGAAGAGAAGAAAGAAAACAACAATTCAAACAGCAAATCAAAGACTACGAAAAAAAGCTCGACGAATAAGTCCAGCTCCAAGAGCAAGAAAACATCGACAACTGCTTCAGGTGCAGGGAAAAGAAAGTCGGCAGGTAGTTCAAAAGCGGAAACATCCGTTTCAAGAGACGACGATACATCTAAATAATCTGCGGTAGAAAGGAGTAATGACCATGAATTCAACAGCTTCCAAAGACAGCACACTTGAATTTTTTGTTAAAGCGACGAATAAGCATGATTTCTCATTAGACATTACATTGAATGTAAACGGAGCAATGATATCCGGTACGACCATTTCCGCACAGGAATATTTTCAATCACTAGCCGAATCTTTTGAGGAAGGCAACGATATTTCGAAAAAATTGGGCGATCAGCTGAGTAACGCTGGGGAGTCGGCTGGGGAAGCAGACGACGATGAGATTCATTTTATTCATCTGAAGAACGTTCAAATTTATTTGGCCGACAATAAAGGCATGCCTTCCAAAGGGAAGGTTCTATGGAGAGGCAAGCTAAACGAAGTAGACGGTTACTTCCTTGGGAAAATTAAGGAGAGTAAAAGTTCAGGTAGCAAAAGTTAAAGCATAAGTTATATTTTGTAGACTGAGACACTCCGATTCGGAGTGTTTTTTTAAATATTGACTATAGGCTGAAGCATAATAAAATAGAAGTTGTAAGATAGATTAAATATTGAAAAGAAGAAATTGAAGAGTAATCAACACGAAACACTTAAGTTATAAGAGAAAATATGAAAGAGGAGTGAAATCTCATGTTTAGTAAAGTAGGCCAGATTATGTTGTATGTGAATGATCAGGATAAGGCGCTCCATTTTTGGACAGAAAAGCTTGGGTTTCATTTAATGGCTGAAGAGGATAATGGAGAAGGAATGAGATGGATTGAGGTTGCTCCTTCAAAGGATGATGCTGGGACAAGCCTTATTCTTCACAATAAGGATTTCGTGGCAAAGATGTCTCCCGAGTTGAATCTAGGTACACCTTCTCTTATGTTCTTCACAAAGGATATTGAACAACTCTACAGTGATTTATCAAATAAGGAAGTGACGGTTGGAGAACTGGTAGAAATGCCTTTCGGTCGAGTTTTTAACTTTGCCGATGATGAGGAGAACTACTTTGCAGTTATGGAGCAAAAGTAAAAAGGGTACCTGCAGATAGATTATTTAAAAAGTCGAACAGCTATAAACATTAAAAAATCCAGAAGAAAACACCTCCTTGATTTTGAGTGATTTTCTTTGGATTTTTTAGTTCTATAATTATGATTAACCAACCGTCATCATTTAGTGTAATAACCGATCTGGGAGCTTCTCCAGTGCAAAATTAAAGTTCATGACTTTGACTCTAAGAAAAAAGTGGCATGGAAGAAAATTTTTCCTTGTATATCACCGAAATTTCCGCGACAGAATATCATCAAGTGGGTGAATTGTGATGCGGAAAATTGGAAAGAACATCGTTTTGGTCATTCTTATATTGCTCTTGCTTTGTGGCTGCCAAAACTCTAAGACTAATGAGCTAGATTTAATACATATTAAATCCGCCGGAGGACAAAAAAAGAAAGTTATTGTAATGCTGGTGGACTCTTTAATGGCTCAGTCCATCGATCAAGGAATTCGTGAACAAGAGCTTCCTACTTTTCAATTTTTGATCGAGCACGGACAATATTACCAAAATTTGGTTAGCTCTTTTCCTACAATGTCGGTCACGATCGATAGCACACTGCTTACCGGAACATATCCTGATGGTCACCTTGTACCGGGTTTGACGTGGTATTCTACGGATGACCAGAAGGTAATCAATTATGGAACAGGACCGATGGAAGTATTTAAGCAGGGTATCAATTCTGTTGCTATTGATGGATTAATCCATTTGAACGGAAGGCATTTAAGCAGAGAGCTCCCCACCATCTATGATGATTTGGCGTGGCGGGGATTAAAATCAGGTTCAATTAATGGCCTGATTTACCGAGGAGCTTACGATCATACGCTGTCAATTCCAAAATGGATTCAAAGCTTCACTTCTTTAGATAAAGAAATTTCAGTGAAGGGACCGGATTTCTTGGCGTTTGGTTCATTGTCCAATCCATTAGCTAGTGTGTTAAATCTTCCCGATGGTCTTACCAATAGAATGGGGTTCAATAATAAATATGCAATTGAAGTCGCACAATATTTAATTCAAGCCAATAAACTACCGGATTTTCTGTATGTCTATTTATCCGATTTGGACCAAAAACTGCATAAGAAAGGTCCAACAGATCTGAGTGGTGTTAAAGAGGTCGATCAGCAGCTTCAATCTTTGCTACAAGCATTTGGTTCACCGGAGAAAGCTTTAAACGAAGCAATTATTATGATTCTAGGGGACAGTGGAATGACTCAAATCCTTCCGGCTGATCAAAATCCAGAAATCAAACTGCACGAATTGTTCGGAGATGCCAAAGTTTTGCGCCCGGGTGAAGCCGTCTCAACGGATACAGATATCATTCTCGCCGTCAACGAAACGATGGCCTATGTCTATCTTTTAAATAAGGATCGTTCTCTTGAAGATGTGGCAAATGGATTAATAAGGGAACCGCGTATCGATATTATAGCGTGGAAAGAAAGGGAATGGATTTATGCTATCCAAGGGTTAACTGGCAAACAGCTCAGATTCAAAGCAAACGGAAACATGATCGATCAGTACAAACAGTCATGGACCGTCGAACAGGACTATGAGGTTTTGGATCTTGAAGTGAATACTGCTGATCAAACAATAAATTATGGAGAGTATCCTGATGCACTACAACGTCTATCAGGAGCGTTAAATTCGCATGAAGGTAACTTTTTGGTTGTGACAGCAAAGCCCGGATACGAACTGGCAGACAGAAGTTCACCAACGCATAAGGGTGGAGGCGGTCACGGTTCCATACGTAAAATGGAATCGCTTGTCCCTTTAATTATTAGCGGCACGGAACACAAACCTCAATATTTACGGATTGTCGACTTAAAGACTTATTTGCTTGACCTGCTGACAAAGCAATAAACGCTAGTAACAACTATTAATGTTACTTCACTATTCTTGCCGAAACTTTGAATTCATTTGATTGTCAGTTTAGAGTACACACATACATTTTCGTTACCATCAATGGTTGCTAATTGCACGTCGCGGATTAATGTATTAGAAGGTACGAGCTTTTGCTCAAGCCATACACTGTCTCTTCCTAATTCTTTAAGTAGGGACTTATCAATTTTCCCGTCTATGATGATGGGCCTTTTGAGACTTAAGGGTTGAGTTTCCAGCTTTATATCAGATGGAGTAAGTGATTGATATGGAGATTTCAGAAAAACGGATATTGTCCCCCCAGGCTCCCACATGGCAAGAGTAACCTTTTCAACATCGTCTACCTGTTTTTTACGAAGCTCGGAAAATAGAAAATCTATAGAGATTCTTGCTGAGGACAGATTATGAAATTGAATTTGTCCATTTTTAATGAGTGTGATTGGAGATGGATCAAGAAATTGTTTGAATAATGACCACTTCAAACCAATCCACGTCGCTGCAATATATAACAAAATGAGAACAAGGGTAGTAATCATAGAGCCTGCTAAGCCTAATTTCTCGTCTGAGAGCGGATGAGCAATAATATTGCCGAGGGTCAAGGCAACAATGAAATCAAGAAGCCTCAATTGAGAAATAGAACGCTGTCCCATTAGTTTGGCAGCAAGCAATAAAAAAATAAAACTTACTGCGCCTCTTAAGACCCATTCAACGGCTGTTAATGCTTCCTGACTTTTGTAAAAATCCAATCTACACACCTTCCCGAACTAAGATTACACTAATGCTTCCAGAAAGGAGGCGAAAGAGTTTTTTGCTTGTACTATCAGAATTTAATAACTTCCAGAGGTAGATAGTATAAAAAACTAAGGCTTTCGACATGACTTGGTGATAAGCCCAAGTTTTTCTAATATAAGCGGGGCTGTTAAGTTAACAGATAATGAAAATAATATGGCTCAATGGTTTTAATTTTATACATGGAAATTAGGTCCATTTTTCACTGCGATGAATCCTCCTAAAAACGCCGTACCCATAACAAATGGATAAGGCGTTTATTTTTTTATTTTAACTTCCCTTTCAGGGACAGAGGCTATTAATATCTTATATTTTAAACATGGACTGGAACAGCCTATGAATTAGATAATATATTGAGGTCATAAAAAGCTTCTTGCAGACTCCCTTTTATTGTAGCTTTGTTCTCAAAGGAAAATTCTAAAGAGAGCATTGTTTTGACAACTTCGGGTCTTAACCCGGTAACGATAGCCTGACATCCCATCATTCTTACGCCATCTAAAATAAGAGAAATCTGCTTAAAGGCGTTAGTTTTTATAGTGCTCACACCAGAAAAATCAATAATGATGGTTTTAATCCCTAGAGCTCTAATCTGTTCAATCAATTCATCTCTAATAAAATTTGAACGAAGAATATCAATAGTCCCCTTTAGAGGAAGAATGAAAATATCATGTGAAACGGGTAAAATGTGTACAGAAAGATCCTCTATTATTTTTTTCTGTGTACGTATAAGCTCTTCATTTAATTGGGAGTAACGTTCGAATAGATGGATAAGATAAAGGTCTATTAGTTCCTCAATTCGTTTCCACAAATTATCAAATTGTTCAGTATCTGAATGGTTATTACTATACTTATAATTATTTAAAAATTCCAATACAACTCGGCGAACTGCTTGGACCAATTCCAGCTTTAATTCGAAGGGTAGAGATTGTTTGGCCCAAATACTTCCTTCACTTTTAGCAAAATCAATAATATCATGATCTTCCCCGTCAACTATATAATCTACAAGCTTATGAGTATCTTCTATTATATTGATGTTTTTAATAGGAGGTATTTTATCCATTTTTTCTTTTACAGCTCCAGTAAAAAGCTGTTTTTCGAAGGCTTCTCTATTCAGAGCAAAAAAATCTTTTATACTTTGAGTGGGATTTAAGTCTAATAAGGCTAATTCTTTTTTAGCTAAAGCATCTTGCTTCTTAGGAAAAATAATAGTAAATTTTGTCCCCACTGTTTCACTACTCTCCACATTGATGGTGGCATTATGTTGGTGCATAGTCGAGTAAACAAATGTCAAACCCATACCTGTCCCATTTACTTTGGTAGTAAAAAATGGAGTGCCTAGCATGTGAAGTTTGTCTTCTGGAATGCCATTCCCACTGTCTTCTATGGTTATTTTCACAAAGTTATGAAAGGCAACTTGGGAAATATGAATGATTCCTTCTTCAGGAATAGCCTCAATCGCGTTTTTAATCAGGTTAAATAGGGCTTTTTTTAGCAAATTTTTTTTTCCTACTATAAGCTGGCCTGGATTTCTAAAGTCTGTATGTACTTTAACTCGATAAAACTGATCCTGAAACAATTGTATTAAAGCTTCCAATTCAATGGTGATATCGATAGGAACAATAGCTTCATTTTCAAAATCTGGCTTTGAAACTTGTAGTAGGTTATGCAGAACATCAAGTGCATTTTCAAGTTCCTTCTGCGCAATTTCAATATAATTTTTGTCATATTGCTCATCAAGTAGTTGTAAAAAACCTTTTACAGCCGTTAAAGGGTTTTTAATCTCATGAGCAATACCTGCAGCAATTTGTCCGACAGAAGCGAGTTGATTTAAATGGTTGTCGTCTCTCCTTGAAGCCTGCTTCTCGTACATTTTTATTACTCCTTTCTGATATATCTGATAATTTTTTCATTAAGTATTATATCATAGGGCATTTTATACAAACTAATGGGATGCTGATAGAGTGGGTGCGTGTCATTTAGGTAGTTATATTTATTTTTCACAGCTTAGTAACAATAATAGCTCATAAGGGTCATGTTAGGAGGATTGAAAAGATGCTAGTGTAGCTATAGGGAGCTGGTAGAAAGAGAGTATTGTAAAGAGGTATCTAAATAATAGGAAGAAGATCAAGGTGCATGTCCTTCACATCGTTCAAAAGATATAGACTATAAAGGAGTAAATGGTGAGGAAATGGTTATAAAGGTAGTAGGGTACATGTGATAAATGTCACATACAGTACTTAGGAATCGTGACACTATTTCTGAAAGAGGCACATACATCAACTTTATAGCGAATGACTTTTAACTAATCATTTATTAGCTAATACATAGAGAGGTGTAATGAATAATGAAAAAACAGATGATCATACTTAGTCTTGCTGCTTTTATGGCTATTTTAACAGCTTGCTCAGGAAACACGGAATCACAAGCTCCAGGGAATGGTGGAAATCAGGCTATTGATATGAACCAAGAGGAGACAAGTGAGGTAGCAACGGGAACTGAGGGAGAAGGCATATATGCTGAGATCATGGATGACGCGGGAAGAACGGTCACTCTAGAACAGAAGCCAGAGAGAATTTTACCACTTTTACCTACGACCTTAGACATGACGTATGCCGCTGGTGCAACGCCAGTTGGTGGACCTACCATTCCAGAGCATATTGACATGAAGCACTTGCCCCAAGAGGCGTATGAGCTTCCTAATGTGGGCCACTTAGGTGGATATGCAGAGGCAATTGTTGAGCAACAGCCAGATTTAGTTATTGGTAGTTTGAATCATCATGATGGATTGGTAGATATCCTGAGTCAAAGTGGTATTCCAATTATTTTGCTGCGTATTAATGATTATGACGATGCTGTGGAGAAAGCAGAGATTTTTGCCCAAATTACAGGTAATCGGGATATCGTTGATACACGACTACATGACATGAAGGCGAAAATTAGTTCTATTCAAGACAAGCTCCCTGAAGATAAGCCAAAGATTGCTATTGTCCATATTAATCCACGTGATGTTGCCTTAGAGCTTGATGGCTCTATAGCTGGAAGTGCAGCAAAAATACTTGGTTTGAATAATGTTGCTGCAGGGAGCTCTCCACTAAATGATCGTCCAGATAAAACACCCTATAGCATTGAGAAATTGGTAGAGGATAATCCAGATAAAATTTTACTAACAACCATGGGTGATGATGAGGTCGTACAGGGCCGTATTCGTCAGGACATAGAAAATAATCCAGCATGGGGCAGCCTTCAGGCGGTAAAGGATAACGAGATCTATTTTCTACCTCAGGATTTATTTTTGGTGCACCCCGGTCTTTATTTTGACGATGCTGTAGAATACATGGCTACACTTCTGTATCCGGAGATTTTTTCTAATGAGCCTTAATTCATCGAATGTGCATCCGAATCAGGAGGTCTCTCAAGTAGATCCAATTGGATGGGAGCAGGTTCGTGAGCGGAAAATGTGGCGCTTATGGGTTGTTTTAGCCTTTCTTGTCCTTGCTCTTGTTAGTGTAACGATAAGCATTAGTAAAGGGACAATGACGATTCCTTGGAGAAATGTTTGGAGCTATTTAATTATGGGTGGTGAAGGGTCGGCTAGAGAGGTCATTTGGAATATTCGGTTCCCAAGAACTTTGATCGGAGCCATGGTAGGAATTAATTTAGCTATCGCTGGGGCAATTTTGCAGGGAGTGATGAAGAATCCTTTAGCTGATCCTCAAATTATTGGAGTGAATGCTGGAGCTGGATTCTTTGCCATAATTTTATTAATCCTATATCCGCAGTATTCACATTTGGTTACTCCTGTTGCCTTTGTTGGAGCGATGCTGGCTGCTATTATCATCTATATTTTGAGCTGGAAGGATGGCATTCGTCCAATCCGTATTATTTTAGCAGGGGTTGCTGTTTCAGCCTTTTTCGGTGCAGGAATTACTGGGCTTCTTGTTTTCTATAGTGATCGAGTACATGGAGCAATGATGTTTATGGCGGGAAGCTTGTCTACACGAAGCTGGCCACAATTTGAAACGTTGCTTCCTTATACAATAGTGGGTCTTATTTTAGCTTTACTTTATGCTAAGAGATTAAACATTCTTTTATTAGGGGATGAAAATGCTCGTAGCTTAGGAATCAATGTTGAAGGAACACGTTTGATTCTAACTGCCGTAGCAGCTTTGCTAGCAGCGAGTGCTGTGGGAATAGTAGGGCTGTTAGGCTTCGTCGGACTTATTGTTCCTCACGCTGCTAGATTGCTTGTTGGTAATGATTATAGGATTTTGCTTCCGGCATCTGCGTTGCTCGGAGTAGGGGTTGTCACGCTAAGTGATACTTTAGCTAGAGTTGCTTTTTCACCAACAGAAATTCCTGTAGGTGTGGTAATGGCTGTAATAGGAGCGCCATTTTTCCTCTACCTGCTTCGGCGTGAAGCGCGGTAATCGATAAGGAGGGCACTAAAGAATGACAATGATGAAGCTAGACAATGTAAAGCTAGGCTACCATCAGCATGTGATTATTAACGGGCTGAGTCTTACGATAGAGCAAGGAAAGATACATTCTATTATTGGTCCGAATGGCTCTGGAAAAAGCACATTAATGAAAACACTAAGCAAAAATCTAAAGCCGTTAGAGGGACAAGTGTTTTTTCTCGATCGAAATCTTTTTAAGGTTTCTGCTAAAGAGCTGTCACGCCAAATGGCTGTATTAACTCAAAAACCGAAAGCTCCTGAGGATTTAACGGTCTTGGATTTGGTCGAGCATGGCAGATTTCCGCATCGACGAATGTGGAAAAAAGGGGAGTCTGATGACAAGAGGATTGTCCAATGGGCGATGACTCAGACTGGTGTTGCTCATATGGCTGCTAGAAAGCTAGATAGCCTGTCAGGTGGTGAAGGTCAGCGTGCTTGGTTGGCGATGGCTTTGGCTCAGCAGCCGACCATCCTGCTACTAGACGAACCAACCACTTATTTGGATATTAACCATCAGCTAGAGATGCTTGAGCTGGTTAAAAGCTTGAATAAGGAGCTCGGTTTAACAGTCATCATGATCCTGCATGATATTCAGCAGGCGATTCAGTATTCTCATCAGATATTCGTCATTAAGGATGGCCGAATCTACGATTCTGGTGAACCAAGTAAGGTCGCTAAAGAATCTATGTTTCGTGAGGTTTTCTCGGTAGAAGCCATGGTTAGTGAGAGTAAGAGAACGGGGAAATTAACCTTTGAAATCATTGGGCTTACTAAGGAGAAGAACAGGGAGGGGGATGACTATGGAGTCAAATCAAGTTAAACCAAAGGTATTAACGGAAGAGGAGCGTCAGAAAAAGCGAGCTCTATCTAGGAAGCTAATGGGGAGTTTACAGCGTCATGTCCTCGTATGTAACGGACACTGCTGCTCAAATAGAGGTGCAGGTGAAGAGGTATTACAGGCGTTTAAACAGGTAGTTGACGAGTATGATGATCAGAAAACAGTCCGGGTTACGGCAACCTCTTGTCTTGCTCGTTGCGGAGATGCTTGTTCAGTTGTTGTGTATCCTGAGGGTACCTGGTATCAGCATATGAAGCCAGAGGAAGTTGAAGGCTTCGTTAAGGATTATTTGTTAACAGGATCGGTTGATGAAAGCCATATGATATATTCCTATCAGGAGGGTAGATTTATTGAAAAAATGAAATAAGCAAATTAAGCTACACCTCAATTGTTTGTACAAATAAACAATTGAGGTGCTTTTTGTGTAAGAGTAACTTTTGTCAGTTTAATGACAGATAGGAAACGAGAGTGACAACAGATTGACATCAGCTATGATGTGTTTTATAATCATACTCGTGATTGATAATGATTATCATTATATGCAAACATAAAGGGGAATCTTTGATGATGAAGAATAAAACATACTTAGCGATGCTTGCCTTACTTTTATTGACCTTGGTTCTAAGTGCTTGTGGAAGTAATTCTGCTAACGAACCTGCTTCAGAGGAACAAGAAACAGCTTCACAAGAGTCAAATGAAGAGGAGAATATAACAGAGCCAGTTGAGGAGGAGGCTTCTGGAACAGTCATCTACGAATCTGAATTAGGACCAGTAGAGATTCCAGCAAACCCAACTAGAATTGTTGCTTTGACAAATGCTCCTAATGTACTCTCGCTAGGAGGGAACTTAGTTGGTGTAGATGAATGGACAGAGGCAAATCCTCTATTCACTGAGAAATTGGAGGGTGTGACAGTCGTATCAGAGGGAAATCTAGAAAGTATTGCCTCTCAGACTCCTGATCTTATTATAGCCGGCTCACATATGAGTAATATCGAGGAATATGCTAAAATAGCTCCTACGGTTGTCTATACATGGGGTAAGCTAGATTATTTAGACCAACAGATTGAAATTGGAAAGCTGTTAAACAAAGAGGAAGAGGCACTGAATTGGGTAGATGACTTTAAAGAGAGAACAGCTACTATCGGTAATGAAATCAAAGCTAAATATGGTGATGATGTGACTGTATCGGTATTTGAAGTTGCAGATAGCGGTCTTTATGTTTATGGAGATAACTGGGCTCGTGGAACAGAAATACTGTATCAAGCTATGAAATTAGAGATGCCTGAGAAAGTAAAAGAAGATGCTTTAGGTCCGGGAATGTATAACTTATCACTTGAAGTGATGCCCGAGTATTCAGGGGACTTTATCGTAGCCAGCAGGAGTCTTGCTGGAACGGCTGATGTTATGAATACAGAAATCTGGAATGGCCTTCCTGCCGTTCAGAACAATAGAGTCATTGAAATTGAAGCAAAAGCTTCATCCTACAGTGATCCGATTACTCTTGAGTACCTTTTAGAGATTTTTACAGAAGGATTTCTTGGACAAGCTGAGTAATAACTTATATATTAAAATGCTTTCTTCTATGAAAAAGAAATATTGGCGATATAAAAAATGACGATAAGGTCTTAACTCCTTACCGTCATTTTTTTCATTGTGCTGTAGCTTTTTGCTCGTAATCTTAGGGTGAAAATAGCAAGCTAGAAGAAATCTACAGGCTTCATAAAGATATAATAAGCAATATACCTAATCTAAGAATGAAAGGATGAAGAAGATGGCAACACTTAAAACATTTCTTTTCTCAGAAGATGCAAGAGCACAGGCTGAATTTTATATAGACGCGCTTGGAGGAGAAATGAATTCTGTTATCACGTATGGAGAGGCTCCAGGAGCTGAGGGGAATACGGCAGGTAAAGATAAAGTAATGCATATGTGTATCACCGTAAGTGGAGTAACGATTTTTATGGCAGACTCACTTGATCCTCTTACACGTGGAAATGACTTTAGTTTGAATCTAGAGTTCAAAGATGCAGATGAGGGTAAGGCAGCTTTTGAAAATCTCGCTACAGGTGGAAGGATAGTCAAACCTCTTGATTCTGTTTTTTGGGGCGGTCTGTACGGTGAGCTTGAAGATAAGTTTGGAGTCTCCTGGATGATTAGCTCTTAGATAATATTCTTATAGAAGCTTATCGCAAGTTTATGAAGTGGCTCATTAGAGTCACTTTTTTTCTTGATATAAAAAGGTTGACGAGATACGTATATACATGTATTATAATTAATAAATGAACGTTCATTAATTAATTGTATGCTCAAATAAAATTTACTATTCATTTCTTACTATTGCGAGGTGGTAACAATGGCAAGACCTAAGGAATTTACAGATGATCGTATTTTTAAGGGCATTTTGGCTGCTTTAGGAGATCTTGGTTATTCCAAGGTTACGTTAAGTGCAGTAGCCAAGCATGTAGGTATTTCTCCAGCGGCTCTTATTCAGCGGTTTAGTACTAAGAAAGAGCTATTCCTAGCTTTTTTCGATTATTTAAATGATCTGTCAGAGCAGAGTCTCAATGATGTTAAGAAGCATTCTTCTTCTTCGATAGCTGCGCTTAGAGAAATTGCTTTAATGTGGGTGGTCAAAAATGGAGACCCCATTCATTGCGCAAATATCGGTTCCTTTTACACGGATTGTATCAGTGACCCTGAGCTTAGGGAAAAAGCGAAGAAGCGTTTAGAGATAGTGGATGAGGGGATTCAGTTCTTTCTTAATAAAGGAGTAGATAATGGAGAGCTTTTATCCTGCGATGTTCCTAAAATGAGCAGAATTTTGCAGTCCTCTATTACCGGAGCGTTATTACTGTGGGCCACAAATAGTGAGAGACAGGCAGAGGAATGGATACAGGATTGTTTTGATATGGTGCTTGGTCCAGTCATAGTACAAGGAGGGAAATGACATGAGCAAAACAACGACCAAAATGACAACGAAAACGCTAGAAGTTCAAGGATTTAAAACACATTGTTACATGGCTGGTGAATCTGGTCCAGAAATCCTTTTAATCCACGGTGCAGGTGTTGATTCCGCTATGCTTTCCTGGAGCGAGGTCATTGAGCCTTTAGCGGAGAATTATCAGGTTTATGCACCTGATTTTCCGGGCTACGGTCAATCAGAGTATAAACAAGGAATTGAATATTCAAATACGTTTTACACCAAATTTACGCATGATCTTATAAAGGAATTAAACTTAAATAATCCAATTATCATTGGAATTTCAATGGGTGGAGGCATTGCGATTGAGTATGCTATAACGTATCCAGATCAATTGCAGGTGCTTGGGCTAGTAAACTCTAATGGCATTTTGGATAAATGGCAATGGCATTATTTCACCTATCACTTCTATGTAAACACGCCTTTAAATGCACTTTCCTACAAGATGATGGCGAAAAGCAGAAAAATGACTGAGCAAATTGTGCTATCTGGTCTTTTCTATAACCCTGAGAATGTAACAGAAAAGCTACTTGATGATTGTCAAAAGGCTGCTCAAAGTCCTCATGCCGGAAAAGCTTTTGGTTCTTTACAGAAAAGTGAGTATCTTGGTCGACAAGGCTTGAAAAGTGATTTTTCTAGTCGAATGCCACAGATCAAGGCTCCGACTTTTATCGTACACGGTACAGAGGATCGGACAGTTCCGGTAGCACACGCCCATAAGGCACATCAGCTTATTCCAAACTCAGAATTGTTCCTAATTGAAGAGGCTAGGCATTGGCCACAGAAGGAAAAGCCAGAAGATTTCATTCGTATAACGAGAGAATTTTTAGCACAGCAAGACTTATAAGCAAAGAAAAGGATGTTCACAAATCATCTGCTATGATGATGTGGACATCCTTTATTCATTTATTAGGAGTGAAAATGAGAAGATGAATGATGTTGACTGTATTAAAACAATAAAAAAAATCATCTGAAAGATGATTGGTTGCAAACAAACGTTCGATTTATGAAGCAGTTAAACTAGAAAGGTATGTACTTGCTTCTTATATTAATAGTATAAATCAGAATGAAATATAAGTCTATATTTTTGTTGTTATATCCCGTATTCTTAGCTTACCTGATCAGGAAGTAAAGTTGAAATGAGGACGAATGATGGAAGCTAAGGTGTGGACAGTGAATTTAAAGGTTCGTCTGTTTGGGGAGGCATTTTTTAATCTGGTTTATTGGATGATCTTCCCCTTTCTTGTGGTTTATTTCAGTACAGCATTTGGCAATCATATTGCCGGATTATTGATGATGATTCCTCCAATAGTGGGGATGATAGGTGGCTTAATTAGCGGTCACTATACAGACTTGATTGGAAGAAGACCATTGATGTTACTTGGTGTATGTATACAAGCAAGTATGTTTGCTGTATTTGCAGCAACTAGTTCTTCATGGATTGAGTTTGCGGCGTATGTACTTGTTGGTTTAGGCGGAGCGATTTATCGGACACCAAGTATGGCGATGGTCGCTGATCTTGTCCCTAAAGAGGAACGACGACAGGTGATTGCCACATTTACAACGGCAAACAATATCGGCGCTGTGCTTGGACCAGCATTAGGTGCTTTTTTCTTTTTTCAATATCGTGATCAATTATTGTGGACGGCAACTTTTATTCTACTTCTTTATGCTATTACAATTTTTCTCATGATTCGTGAAACAAAGCCACAGGTGGAGAAGGCAGCAGATACCCCAAAGCAACAAACACCAATGAATTATCGCTTTATTTTTCAAGATAAGCTTTTTTTCTTTTTCATTTTGGCAGGTGTCTTTTCCATTATGACAATCATGCAGCTTGATCTTTATTTAGCTATTTATATCGTGAACTACGTTCCGGAACAGACACTATTTAGCTGGAATGAATGGTCTTTAACGTTAACCAGTGAACAGATTTTTGGCTGGGTGTTAGGCCTAAATGGTTTGCTTTTCGTTCTGCTCATTCTTCCCGTTACAAAATGGTTGAAAGGATGGAGTGAAAGAAATGTCTTTATTCTTTCTGCATTATTAGCAGGTATTGGGATGTTTGCTGTAGGACTGCATTCATCCCTATGGTATTTGTTTATAGTGACTGTTATCTTTACACTAGGAGAGCTTATTCGCGCTCCAGTTACAGAAAGCTTTGTTGCCAACTACGCCCCTGAGCATGCACGTGGACAATATCTAGGTGCATCCAATTTACAATTCACTGTTGGGCGATTTTTAGCTCCAATTACTGTTTTTCTTTCCGCATGGGTGCAGCCTATTGTCGTTTTTAGTCTTTTACTTGGTTTTAGTATCATTAGCAGTTTGCTTTATTTGTATGTGTTTAGGCTTTATCTCTCAAGGCAGCCTTATGTTTAACATATGGATTCAGTTTACCCTTTTTCAAAAGCCTGATTTGATTGACATTGCAAAAACGTTATTTATCTTAGCTTAGTACATCAGTAAGCATGTTTGAAAAAGCCTTAACCACTTCAAATTTGGGATCGAGCTCGGGGTCTAGTATGGTGACATTCATACCTATAATTCTATTAGTAGAGAATACTTCTTTTAGGATTACTTTGAGCTCCTCCCATTGCAAACCTTCCGGCTCAGGGCAATCTACGCATGACATAATAGAAGCATCTAGAATATCAGCATCTAGATGGATCCAAAACCCGTCTACTGCTGCAGTTTTTTGAATAAAGCCTTTTAACAAAGCTGCGGTGCTTTCCGCCCCATTTTTTATGGTGTGATCCGTACCCTGTAAAGTGATTCCACTTTCTCTGACTTCTTCAAATATGTCTTGATCTTCATCTGCTTGACGAATACCAAAGCTAAACACATGCTCAGGCTTAAAATATGGCTTTTGATTCCCTAGGTTTGTTAAAATTTCAGTGCCTTTTCCCGTAACTATGGCCAAATTCATTCCTCCAACAACGGCCTCATCTCTGTTCCCTTTATGATAATAATCATGATGTGCATCTAGATAGAGGAGTCCAAAATGACCATTTCGCTTTAAAGCCAGAGCACTCCCAACTAAAACACTACAGTCCCCGCCTAAAACCAGTGGAAAGCTTCCTTGGTCCAATACACTCTCTACAACATCTGCCAACTCTCTTGAAAAACCAGCGACCTGAAGAGCGTTTAGAGCCCCATCATTAAAGGTCCTTTCCTTTGGATAAATAGGAGGTTCGAATCTTTTGAACACTTGAGCTCCTAGTGTGGTATGTAAGCCTACCTTTTCTAAAGCTTCTGGAAGCTTCCCGCAGCCGCGTTCTCTTCCGTCTGGATGGCGGCTTAAACCAATATTAGTTGGTGCATGAATGATTTGAATATCTCTTTTCATAAAACAAAATCCCCTTTCACCTGCTGTGACTTGCTCACGTGTAATGTTTAAAATATAATTTAAGTATTACATGAAATTAACATCAATATATCAGAATATTTGTAAGGAGTAAAGACGAAATGAGATATTACAATGAAAAGTGGAATCTATTTTTATTTGACGTCTTAAATAGCTATGATCCTTTTTATGCAGATCCTGAAAGATTGGGGAGTACAGAGAAGCTGAGCGAATTATTGGTGAAATATCAATTATTTCAAGAAGAATCTCTTACTACAGAGCAGCTAGGAGCAGTGCAACTGTTTCGTGATAGCCTGCGTTTCCTTATTTTAAAAGAAAGTGATGAGACTTTGGTCAAGTTTCTATCTGAGTATGAGTCTAGAGCTCCAATCACAACTCGATTACAGGCAGCGGGGGAAGGGAAGTTTACCCTTATTTATGAGCAACTAAATAAGGGTGGTTTAAAACCCTTAGAGGATCGTATATTGGCGATTTGTTCACATGCATTAGGAAGAATGATAGTGGACTTTGGACGATCGCGTTTAAAATCATGTACTTCTACGCCTTGCGAGGAGATTTTTGTGGATCAATCAAAAAATGGTATGCAACGCTTTTGCAGCAAGCGTTGTTCAACGCGTTATCATGTGAAAAAGCATAGAGAACAGGCTTAATATTTATGGTGAATGTTAAAGGATCAGTTTAAGATACCAAATATCGGAGTTATTACAGCGTTTCTAATTAAGGAGGATCATCATGATTAAAGTGGTGCACGCGAAAGAGGTAAATATGGACGTAAGAAAGAAAATAAGTGAAGTTTATATTGATGGCTTTGGAGAGCACCTGAACTTCTTTTCTAAAGATCGCAAGAAACTAGAAAGAGCACTGGAGCACATGTTTAATTTAGACGTTTTTTATGTTGCTTTAATAGATGGAGAAATCGCGGGTATCACTGCATGTACAGATGGCACCGTTCATTCCATTAACCACAACAAAAAAGAATTAAGAAAACATCTTGGTTGGTACAAAGGTACTATCGCCAACATGGTGTTTAAAAATCAGTTTCAAGAATTTTCAGGTGATGTACGTAATGGAGCAGCATCTGTTGAATTTGTTGCTACAGCCAGGGAGCACAGAGGTAAAGGGGTCGCAACAGCAATTCTAAATCACTTATTGACGCTACCGCAGTATAAAGAGTATATATTAGAAGGAGTTGCTGATACGAATCTTGCTGCCATTAAACTATATGAAAAGCTAGGTTACAAAGAGTTCAAACGAACTAAGCAAAAGCATACTAGAATAAGTGGCATTAACTATTACTTATCTATGATATATATAAAATCAGCTGGGTAACAGCACTTGCCTTCCATTCAATTAGTAGGTTCGTTGTTCTTGATAAATACAGTGCGTTCGGGTTTTCGACCACATTTATTGTACTCTCGACAGCCTTTGAAGATAAGAGTCTTGTCTCTTCATAAAAAATTGAACATCTCCCATATTAGTAGTAAAATAGGAATTGAGATGTATGTAAAAGGGGGATTAATATTTCGTATGTGTCCAACATTGTAATGATATGAAATAAAAAAGCATAGGGAACACACCTTAACTCATAATGGGAAAGTGTGTCTAAATGCTATTATTTTAATCATTCAAGGGACGCTTGATATGGAATTATTAATCCATTACATTCAGGTACCTTGTGTATCTGTTTTTTTGTTGGAAATCATACATCTCCTATAAAATATATCAATCGTTCCCTATTATAGGGGAGATATAAATGGAAAAATTACAGCGTAAAATTGCCCTTATTACGGGTGTTAGTAGTGAAAGAGACATGGGTACAGCTATTTGCCGTAAACTTGCCTCTCAAGGTATAGATATTTTTTTTACACATTGGAATTCTAGTAAAGAATGGCCAGACAGATTTGTGGCAGAACTCTCAGAGCTTGGAGTCCAAAGCGCTTCTCTAGAGATTGATTTATCAACTGCTCAGGCTGCGAGGGAGGTACTAGATACTGTATCTAAACAAATAGGTTTCCCATCCATTCTTATTAATAATGCAGCACATTCTACAAGAGATGGATATTTAAAGCTCGACGCCAAAACTCTGGAAGATCACTATGCTGTGAACATGCGTACAACCTTTCTTCTCAGTGTAGAATTTGCTCGCCGTTTTACAAAGAGCAAGGTACATTCTGGGCGAATTATTAACATGACATCTGGTCAGGATTTGGGTCCAATGCCAAATGAATTAGCTTATGTGGCAACAAAAGGGGCTATTTCGGCTTTCACGAGAACCCTTGCTGCTGAGGTTGGGTCAATAGGCATTACAGTAAATGCAGTAGATCCTGGACCAACGGATTCAACGTGGATGACAGATGAGATACGAAAATGGCTTTTGCCAAGATTTCCTATGGGACGAATAGGATTACCAGAAGATGCTGCTTCTTTAATTGGCTTTCTTGCTAGTGAAGATGGAAAATGGATAACGGGTCAAGTCATCCATTCAAATGGTGGATTTAATTTAGGCTGAAAAAATTGCGAATAAAGTAGCCTACTAGACTCATGCTTCTCTATTTTCCCTATGATATACTTTTACTAGAATCAGAGATCAAGGAGTTGGGTAAGCACATGTCATGGGAGAAAATAGATTACGAAACAGCCAAACGTGAATTCTCCATTATCGATCATGAAAACGAGTTATATCCGAATACAGCGCCTTACTTAGTATGGGGAAAACAGCCTTCTCCAACGTATGAAGATCCATGCGAGAGGATGAGAGTATTTGTACATCGTGGAGATTTAAAGGTAGACAAACTTGAATTTGATACGAATCATTTTATCGATCCTGTTGCAGATATGTTGATTATAGATGGGAACTTAGTTATTGAGGGAGATTTAGATGTTGAGCAGTTGGATGTTGGAACTCCAGGATATCTTTGTGTGCGTGGGAATTTAACGGCTCGAGACCTCTTTTTGACCTCACAATTTGAGGTGATTGTATGGGGAGACATACATATCCAAGACATTGTTCTCGCAGGAGAGTTTGCTGGGGGTCAACTGAGGTGCAAAGGAGATTTAAAGGCTAGTATTTTTGTCATAGAGGAATATATCATTTATTGCGGTGGAAGACTTGAAGGTACTTTGTATGCTGCTGTAAATCCACATCAAGATCCGAACTTCGCCTATGAGATTACAGTCAAGGGTGGGGATGAACAGGAAGTGATAAAAGTGTGCTTCGATGAGGAAGAGGACGCTTTCTGGCTCCTACATCTTCCAGATGGGGTTTCCCCTGAAGAATTTGACTCAAGTGAAGAGCTTCGTCCTTATGCCATTCTTAGTTCTAGCGTGCAGGATGAGTATGGTGGGGGAGGCTATAGTGTGAGTGCCGTAAAACCTCTTGTGAAGCAATATGGCTTAGCTACCTTTACAGGAAATGAAAAACAATAGTAACCCGAAACCACACGTCGTAGCTTCTAACGTGTGGTTTTTTATATGGGGAACATTATAAATCCAAAAAATTGTAAAAAAAAGAATGGTAGAATATCCGTAAAATTTACTCTGTTTCGTTTAGAGATCCCCTTATATCCTTCTAAAGAAGGATATCCGTCTTACTTTGTCAAAGGTATAATGGACTATGGATAGATGTAGAAGGGAATGCTGACATGAAAACCAGAAAAAGAATAGAAGTGCCAAGAAGACTATTAGCTGGTTTGCTAGCTTTTATCATAGCATTCGGCTGGCTACCAGCAGCAATAGAGGGGAACGGTTCTGGACCAATAGGTCCATCTATTGAGATTACAAACTTTAGCGAATGGCCAAGTGGGTTTGCTAATTCTTCTGCTTACTTTGGAGAAGCGGTATTCGACGACGGGGAGCATATCTGGATGATTCCTCAGGAAACGAATATGGTGGTTAAACTGAACATAGTGACAGGAGAGATGACTGGATATAACAATTGGCCAGATGGTTTTGCAAAGTCAAACGGTGCATTTAGTGGTGGAGTATTTGACGGTGAATCCATCTGGATGATTCCAGCATTAGCTGATCGAGTTATTAAAGTCGATAGTGATGGAGAAATGACAGGGTACAACAGTTGGCCAGATGGATTTGTTGGTGGCACTGGTCCGTTTAACAAGGGTGTATATGATGGGGAACATATATGGCTGATTCCGTCTAATGCAAATATGGTGGTAAAGGTTAACCCAACAACGGGAGAAATGATTGGATATAATAACTGGCCAGCTGGATTTGTAAAAGGAAACTATGCCTTTAATGGAGCCGTATACGATGGCGAGAATATCTGGTTAATTCCTTCTCAAGCTGACCGAGTGATTAAATTGGATCCCGAAACCGGTGAGATGACAGGCTATAACGATTGGCCAACTGGTTTTACTAGAGGTGGATATGCCTTTGCAGATGGTATATTTGACGGTGAATTCATATGGATGCTTCCTAATGGGGCAAATATGATTATTAAGCTAGACCCAGTTACAGGAGAGATGACAGGCTATAATGATTGGCCGAGCGGACATAATTATTCTAGTGTTCCCAACTTATCCCTTGGTGCATACGACGGACAATATATATGGACTAAATATGGTAGTAATCAATTTTATAGAATAGATACGGATACTGGAGAGGTAGAAGGATTCAATAAGCCAAATGAGTATGCTGGTAGCTATTCGGCAGTCTATGATGGTTTGAATGTATGGATGATCCCTTTTGGTACAGTGAGTGGTACTACTGCCGAGGTATTTCGACTGTCCAGTATTCCAAATATGCATCCAGCACATGTAGTAGATGGAGAGGTTAATTTATCTTGGACCCCTGTCAATGGAGCTACAGGGTACTCTATTTTTCAAAGTCTGGTTCCTTCAACAGAAGGATCTGAAATGGTAACAGTCACTGATTCTGTCTATACGGTTACAGATCTACCACTTAATATTACGCACTACTATACGGTGAAGGCTAAGTTTCCTACTAGAGAAAGTAGGTCATCTAATGAAGTGAGTGTAACTCTTCAGCCTTATAATACGAATTTAAGTGCTTTGACGTTGTCAGCAGGGGAGCTTAGCCCGGCATTTTCGGCAGGAACTACGGAGTATACAGCAAGTGTTAATCATTCAACTAGTAATATTATGATAACTCCAACTACAGTCGATGCAGATGCAGGGCTAACGATTAATGGAGAAGAAGCGGAGAGCGGAACTCCTTTTGGTCCTGTCCCATTGCAGGTTGGGAACAATACCATTGAGGTTGAAGTAACTGCACCAAGTGGAAAGACTAGAATATACACGATTACAGTGGTTAGGCAATCAGCACCTACGGGAAATGGGAGTATACATGATGGAGAAAATGTAGTCACTGAACCGGCTTTACAAGGTCTATTTATTCATCTAAATGGCAAACAAGTAAATTTGCGAACGTTTGACCTTACTCAATCGTCTATAACTCTCGAGGCTGAACCTATAAATAGTCGTGTTTTTGCTACAGTCCCTGCTAGTGTTTTAAAAACGCTACAGGAAAAGAATGACGAGCTTTCTATTGAGATAAAAGCTCCTTTTGGAAGCTACCATCTACCTGTGGACCTGACTGCTACCATCCTGGAATTAGAGGATATTCTAAAAAATGAAAAGCTAAGCCTAAAAGATATTAGCTTTAAGATCACCTTAACGGATAGGTCAAATGACGCAAAAATTCAGAGAGAACTAAAAGAAACTTGGCCTAATACTCATGTGTTAGGAAGCATTGTAGATTACGAGATTAATATCTTAAATCATAATATAAATCATATACTAGCAAAGGTGGATAAAATTGAAGAGCCTTTAATTAGACAAATACCTCTTTCGATGGAAGAAGGAATTTCTGAAGCTTTCTGGGGCGCATTTAACTATGATGAAGCTACAAAGGCGTTTGAATATTCTTC
This sequence comes from Bacillus horti, assembly GCF_030813115.1. Classification (NCBI taxonomy): domain Bacteria; kingdom Bacillati; phylum Bacillota; class Bacilli; order Caryophanales; family Bacillaceae; genus Caldalkalibacillus; species Caldalkalibacillus horti. Next base: position 52,889 of record NZ_JAUSTY010000009.1, read on the forward strand.
AGCACACAAGGTGAAAGATGGGAATGAATGGTTTGTGGAAATTAGATCCTCTAAAAATGGAATAAACCTTATTACTCAAAACAATGTGCAATTTGCTGATATGACAGGGCATTGGGGAGAGAATACCGTTCACTTAGCAGCAGCTAAAGGCTTAGTTCGTGGAATGAGTGTCGATCAATTTGCTCCAAGCCAAGAGGTTCGTAAAAATGATTTTAAGTTAATGCTAGATAGGGCTCTCGGCAAAGAATACGAAACCTATAGTGAGGATTCAAATGGCCTCCTGACTAGAGAAGAAATGGCGGGGTTCCTTTTAGAAGAGACAGAGTGGGGGAATTTTCTAGATAATGAAGGAGAGAATGTCTCTAGCTTGCAAAATTATGAGGATAAGAGCCAAGTCGATCCTGCTTATTATGATGCTGTCGAAGCTATGATTAGAAGTAATATCATGATCGGAATGAGTACAAGTAAATTTGATCCTCAGGGTGAAGTGACCCGTGTGCAGGCTGTAACAGCACTTCTTAGAACTCTTAGCGTTTTAGGCTTAATTGATAAAATAGAGTAACTTAATAATACTGAAGAATATGAAGAAGATGTCTCATAACCGAATTAAGGTATGAGGCATCTTTTAATTCAAACTTTTGAATGACTACATAGGTAATAGTTTGAGTGATTAGGATTTATCTAAATCAAAGTCACTCCTTAGATATGTGATATAGCCATGAACAAGAATGATGACTTCCTCGGCGTTCACTTTTTCCCATTTGATTTTATCATAGGCTACAATGTCATAATATCAATTGCTTTTATCGTTTACGAATGAGGAGAAGGAATAGTAGTGCTAAGTAGCTTAGATCGGGGATTTTTTTTGCGGGGTATAACTTGACAAAAAGACTATAGCTACTATATACTCTTTTACTGAGGTGGTGGTGGCTTGAAGAGTGAGGAACAGCGTAAAAAGGAAATTAGTAACGCTTTTTTAGGGGCTGTATATGCCTATACGGAATACGAAAAAGAAACACATTTCTTAAAAACGAAAGACGGAAAACAAATTTATTATGCCGAGATTCATCTAATCTCTACAATAAAAGAAAATGAAGGTATTCATATTACAGGCCTAGCTGATAAGCTGGGTGTGACCATAGGAGCAGTTTCACAGCTACTAATAAAGCTGGAAAGAAAAGGACTTATACAAAAAGAAAAAGATCCTAAGAACCAATCTAGATTCTTAATTAAATTGACAACTGAAGGTGAAAAAACACACGAAAATCATTTGAAATTTCATGAGGAATTCGATAGTCTGCTGTTTGCCTCAGTTCAAGGCGAGCCTAAGGAAAAAGTAGATTTTTTAGAGCGATTTTTGCTTGAGGTATGTGAGAAGCTAGAAAAGAAGATTAAGAAATAATTTTTTTAGGCAAACACTATAGCTGCTATAATCCTATTCCACCAGAGATGGTGGAATATAAAAAGGATATTATTGAGAATGATTCTCTTAATCAATTGGGGAGTGAAGTGACTATGCTTGATTAGAATGATCCGAAGCCGCTTAATCGGTCTAATACTAGTACTTTTTGGGGTAACCATCCTTTCGTTTTTACTATCCAACCTTTCGTCGATTGATCAAGCCGAAGCTTATGCACGAAATACCTTCTTGCATCCAACGCCTGAACAAATAGAAGAAATTCGAGTGGAGATGGGTTTTCATTTACCCTTACATCAACAATACTTCAACTGGTTAAGCAATTCGTTACAGGGTGATCTGGGGACCTCTGTGCTTACAAGAAATCAAGTTACTGAGGATATTGCTCAAAAGCTGCCAGCAACAATGCTGCTTGTAGGGATGGCATTGCTGTGGATTATACTTCTATCCATTCCTATTGGTCTTATCTGTGCATTAAAAAAGGATAGCTTTTTTGATCACTTGGTTAGGGGAGGGACCATTTTAGGTGCCTCGCTTCCGAATTTCTGGCTGGCGTTTTTGTTGCTCTTTCTATTAGCTGTAAGTTTCCCAATCTTTAGAGTTGTTGACTACGGAAATATCAAGAGCCTCATTCTTCCGTCATTCGTTCTTGCTTTACCCGTAGCGTGTTTGTCTATTCGTCTCTTCCGAGCAACGATTTTATCCAACCTTAACGAGGACTACATTGTTTACGCAAAGGCCAGGGGAATTAGAACAAGTAGAATTGTTTGGGGGCATGTATTAAAAAATTCCCTTCCACCTATAGTGACTCTGTTTTTTCAGTACATCGGAAATTTAATCGCTGGAAGCGCAATAGTAGAGAGTATTTTTTCACTAAAAGGAATCGGAATGCATTTGGTTGATGCCATTCTGGCTCGCGATCTGCCGACTATTAACGGTTGTGTATTAATCATCGCTTTGATCTTTGTTTGCAGTAGAAGCCTTGCAGAAGTGATCAATATGCTACTGAATCCTAGTATGGTGGAGAGGGAAGAGATCCTTTTATGATAAAAGAAGTTCTTAACAACAAGCAGGCACTTATAGGTCTTATCTTAATTGCTTTTGTATCATTGATTGCTGCTATTGCCCCAATCATTATGCCGAACGACCCAAACAAAATTGATGTACTGAACCGATTTATGTCTGCAAGCTCACAGTACCCATTGGGAACGGATCAGTTGGGACGCTGTGTGTTATCAAGGCTGCTAATTGGTGCAAGCTATTCCTTAGGTATCGCCGTACCCACTCTAACTGTACTTGGGCTCCTTGGCTTAAGCCTTGGAACAACAGCAGCTTATCTAGGTGGACGAATTGAATGCGGCTTCCTTCTTGTGTGCGATATTTTCATGGCCTTTCCTCCTTTAGTCATTGTATTGTCTCTTATTGGCACACTGGGACAGGGCATAGTTAGTATTCTAACAGCTATTATTTTCTCCATGTGGGCTTGGTTCGCCAAAATAGTGTGGAGCTATGCATGCCTGGAAAAAGGAAAGGATTATATCATCGCCTCCAAAATGGCTGGATGCAGTGATACCAGAATTGTTTTTTCTCATATTATTCCCAATGTCCTGCCTCATTTTATTGTCTATTTAAGCAATGGAATAGCTTCACTTATTATTATGGTTTCTAGCTTTTCCTTTCTTGGGCTGGGGTTTGGAGCAGGGACACCAGAATGGGGGGCTATGCTTAGCGAAGCAAGGTCAAGCTTTTATTCTCATCCAACATTAGTGATTTATCCAGGTCTGTGTATTCTAGTGACGGCAGCAGGGTTTACCCTTTTCGGAGAAGCTCTTAGGGACGTACTTTCTCCTAAGGAGGCGAGCGTATGAGTGAACTATTAAAAGTTAGTGACCTAAGTGTTAGGCTAAAGCACTCCTCTAGGGCTATTGTCCAGCCTATAAGCTTTGCTCTTAGAACGGGAAGAGTGCTAGCCATAGTTGGTGAAAGTGGAAGTGGGAAAACCCTGACCTGTAAAGCGTTGATGCAGCTACTCGACACAAAAAAATTTGTGCTATCGGGAAGCATCCAGTTTAAAGGAAAAGAACTTCTTTCAATGGCTGAAAAAGATATCCATATATGGCGGGGAAAAAAGATAGCCATGGTTGTTCAGAATCCTATGACAGCGTTTAATCCAACCATCAGGATAGGCTCACAAATCGTAGAAACGATTAGAGCACATCAAAAGCTGGGAAAGAAGGAGGCCTATGCAGCAGGTATTCGTGCTCTTGAAAGAATGAATCTTCCCCGTTGTGAACAGCTGATGAATAGCTATCCAGATAGCTTAAGCGGAGGGATGCTGCAAAGGATAATAATTGCTTTATCTCTTATTCATGATCCTGATATCTTGATTGCTGACGAAGCTACTACGGCATTAGATGTCAAAAATCAGAATTTAGTCCTAGAAGAGTTTGAAAAAATAAAAAGCAGCGGTATAGGAATCCTCCTTGTGACTCATGATTTTGGAGTGGTGGCAAAGCTTGCAGACGATATGATCGTTATGCGTCAGGGGGAGATCATTGAGAGAGGTACAGTATTCGATATCTTTTCTTCACCGAAAGAAAAGTATACAAAGAAGCTACTAGAAGCCAGTAATCTTACACGGGGGGAAGCAAAGTGATTGAGCTTCGAAATCTATCAAAGCGTTACATGGTTAAAGATAAACGTGGAAATAAAACGATAGTTGATGCTGTCAAACAGGTTTCTCTGTCTCTAGATCATTACCGCGGCTATTCCCTTGTAGGTGAAAGCGGCAGCGGGAAAACAACCCTTGCCCGATTGCTGATGTGTATCGAGCAACCGACTAGCGGGGAGATTTGGATGGATCATCGAAATGTGGCCACTATGAGCCAAAAAGAGCTGCGTTTAAAAAGAATAGATTTCCAGATGGTTCTGCAAAACGCTCAAAGTGCGTTAGATCCTAGGTGGACGGTCTATGATTCCATTGCGGAGCCTATCAGATGCTTAAGACCTATGGATAGAGCAACTGAGAAAAGGAGAGTTTTGGAATTAGCTGACAAGGTGCAGCTGTCTACAGCGCTGCTCACACGCTTACCGCATGAATTGAGTGGTGGGCAGCAGAAGAGAGTTTGTATAGCTAGAGCCATGAGTGTCTGCCCTAAATTCATCGTTTTTGATGAATCTGTAAGCGGACTGGATGTGACCGTCAGAAAGCAGATCCTTGACTTGATCCTAGAGTTGAAAAAGGACAGCTTAAGTGCCTTTCTATTCATTACTCATGATCTAGATGTGGCCCTCTACATGAGTGATCACATTTTAGTGATGAAGGATGGTTCGATTGTTGAGCAGGTTGAAAAGGCTACTTCATATGCCGATTTTGGTCATGAGTACTCTAGGCAGCTTATTGAATCACTTCCGCCGAAAGTACCCCAACATCGCTAATTCGCTAGTCTTGATATAAATAAACAAAGAAAGTGAGCTAGGTGACGATGAACAAAAAACATGTTTTGCTATTATCCACAATCATGCTGATCATTTTTTCCGCCATCGTAGGATGCTCTTTTTCCTCCGCTGGTGATGATAGGGCAAGCGAAGTAACATTCGTGGAGAGCTGGGACTTTGCCAGTGGTTTTCATCCGATTAATACACTTGCCGTCAGTACTAATCACGGCCCTGCAGCGTACATGCCAAACTTTTATGAAACGCTAGTCAATTATAAGGATGGTGAGTTTGTCCCCGGACTTGCCGAGAGCTGGGATATCTCTGCTGATGGTCAGGTATATACCTTTTACTTAAAAGAGAATGTGAAGTTCTCCGATGGAACACGCTTTGATGCCGAGGCGGTTAAGAAAAACCTGGAAGTGATTCCGATCATGCTTGGTGATTACAATGGTACGATGGGAAGGGTAACTACGCTTTTGGATCAGATTGTAGTTATGGATCCTTATACGGTTGAGGTGCATCTAACCTCTCCCTATTATGGAGCACTTAAGGATTTCACTATGCCCAACCCGATGGCCATGGTATCTCCAAATGGACTTGAAAGTGATGGAGCGATGTCAGAGGAATGGAAGACGACGACCTTCGGAACAGGCCCTTATATGTATGAAGGGGAAACAGACGGTACGACGTATACCTTCATTAAAAATCCGTATTATTGGGGGGAAGATCCCCAGGTGGAAAAATTCCATATCAAGGTCATTCCCGACAATGACACAAAGCTATTGGCTCTGCGCAATGGAGAGATAGATATGATTGTGGGAGCCAAGCATGTATCTCATGATGGATTTAATGAAATGAAAGCAGTAGCAGGGTTTGAAGCGATTATATCCGAGGCTGTTTCCAGTACTCGTACCCTAGGATTTAATGTAACTAAGGCTCCTTTTGACGAGCTGGACGTTCGTCTGGCTGCAAGCTACGCGATAGATAAACTAGGGATTAGTAGCAGTATTTTTTCAGGGGTTGAGCCGAAAGCTGACAGTATTTTTGATCCTTCTATGCCATATACCGATGTAAACCTCACTCCTTATGAATATGATAAGGAAAAAGCTAAGGAACTTCTTGAAAATGCTGGCTGGGTTGATTCGGATGGGGACGGCGTCAGGGAAAAGAATGGCGTCCGCTTAGAGGGAGAAATTCTTTATATGACAGGTCAGGCTATGATTGATGATCTTATCCTAGCTTTAGCTACACAGCTTAATGAGATTGGTATGGCCATCAAGCCGAATGGAATGGAGAGAATGGCTTATTATTCTAAAATACAGCAGAATGAATTTACCATCGCCTTTAATGAGACCTATGGCATCATTTACGATCCCTACACATACATCAGCAATATGAACCCAGATCACATGATGGATAACTTTGCAGCACTTGGGCTTTCATTCGTGGAGAACAGCAATGAAATCATTAACGCCTTAAATGTGTCCGTCGATGAGGAAGAAATTCAAGAAACGTATAGCTTTATCCTGACCGAGATCCATGAAAAGGCAATCTTTCTTCCCATATCTTATATGAAAGAGCTAGCTGTATACAACAGTGCAAAAATTGAAGAGTATACCTTCTATAGTTACCCTTCTTTTATAGATGTAACAGCTATTACATTAAAATAATAAGTTGTTAGCAAAGAATAGATGATATTCAGAAAGAAACGGAATAGAAGCTATTTATAGAAAGAGAAGATATAGAAGCTATTATTAAGAGAAGAAATATCAGCATATTTAGAAGAGAAGAAATAAAAAATGTACAAAAAAAGGTAAAATTATATTTTTTTAATAAAAGTATATAGCTGCTATATACTTTTGGATCGTGCTTATTGATGAAACAGCGTCCGTCCTTGATCCAGAGAATGAGAGTGCCATTAGTGAGGCCATTGCAGACTTGGCGGGAGATACAAATAAAACGGTGATTGTGATAGCTCATCGTCTTTCGATCCTTGCTGTTGCTGATTATGTGGTTGCACTGAAGAAAGATAGGGTTGCAGAAACGGGTACACTGATTGAATTGCGGAAAACGGATGGAATCTTTGCTCGCCTTTATGACCAGTATGAGCGAGCACGAAGCTGGCACATCTCCAAATGAAGAAAGTCGGCAGGCATTTTACAACAGGCATTTTACAAGAAAATGATTATGCAATAACAAGTCCCTTAAGGGTACTTCGATAAAAAGTGATTACTTCAAAAGCGTAACAGAATGGAGGATACCATGATTAACGATAATGTTCATTATGAAAAGGATAATCAACAGGCGCAATCAGGTTATCAGTCGGGAAAGAGTGAGGTACAGCATATGCTACGACCCGGAGCGTTAGCCCGCTTGATGCGTCCAGTTCGTACTCACCTGATCATCTGTGCCTTGCTATCTGCTCTTGGTTCCGCTGCGGGCTTTGCCCCTTATATTGCGGTTGCAGAGATAGCTCGTGTTATGCTCACTAGCCCGCAAGCCGAGGGTGCAGCAGCAATCGTGTGGATGTGGGTTTTCATCGGGGCTAGCGGTGCAGGATTACGCCTCGTATTGCTATTTGCATCTTCACGATTGGGCCATTATGCAGATGCCAAAATCCTGCATGATATCAGGGTAAGGATTATACGACAACTCGGCTATTTACCGCTGGGGTGGTTCCGTGCCAGCGGTTCTGGAGAAGTAAAGAAGCGCATGACCAACGATTTGGAGGAGATGCATCAACTGATTGCCCATGCGTTAGGAGAAGTAGTTGGTGCTGCTACAGCGATCGTTGTAGGCTTTACCTATCTGGTTTTTGTAGATGGGCGCATGGCATTAGTGATGATGGCTGTGTTAATGCTTATGATGATCAGCTATCGGATTGCGATGCGCTCAATGACCACGCATATGTCTAGACTCCTAACCGCAGAAGGAAAGATAAGCGCAGCGAGCGTGGAATATGCAGATGGAATCTCTGTCGTCAAGGCATTTAACTCAGGGGGGAAAATGATGAATCGCTTCTTTGCTGCTGTACGTGAGCACGCAACGGCTATGCGCGCTTGGGCCTCTGAAACTCGCTATAGCTCGGCTGCCTCTCGTCTACTTTCTTCTGAAATGACTGTATTAGGTGTGGTTCTAATAGTCGGTTTGGGATTTGTGAGCATGGGTGAGCTTACGATGGCTGCGCTGTTACCGTTTTTGATTGTGGGTGTTGGACTTCCTACGTCAATTACACCGGCCATTCAAGGTGCTCAGGGAGTAAGAAAGGGCCGCGTTGCGGCAAGCAACATTGAGGATCTGCTCTCTCGTGAACCTCTGCCTGAACCAGAGTCTCCGCAGCAGCCGTCAGGACATAAGGTTGAACTTGACCATGTTTTCTTTTCGTATGACGGTGTAAACAACGCTGTTCAAGATATTAGTGCTGTTTTTGAGCCAGGAACGGTTACCGCCTTAGTGGGGCCTTCTGGCGCTGGAAAAACGACCTTGGCCAACTTGCTGCCGCGTTTCTACGACGTTTCTGCCGGTTCTATCCGCATCGGCGGAGCGGATGTGAGAGATATTTCCTCACAAACCCTATTGTCCTCCATGTCTTTAGTTTTTCAAGACGTTGTGCTTTTGCGAGATACGGTAACTGAAAACATCCGTATCGGAAGCTCAGATGCTAGCGATGAAGAGGTGCGTAATGCTGCCCGCACAGCTCGTATTCATCATGTTATTGAGCGGCTGCCTCAAGGCTATGACACTGTTCTTGGAACGGGCGACGGAGGATTATCAGGAGGGGAGAAACAGCGGCTAACGATTGCTCGTGCGATTCTCTCTGGGGCTCCAATCGTCGTATTGGATGAAGCGACTGCTTCACTTGACCCAGATGGTGAAACGGCCGTTCAGGCAGCATTGGCTGAGCTGGCAACAGGAAAAACGGTCATCGTTATTGCCCATAGGCTGCACACGATTAAGAGTGCCGATCAGATTATCGTTCTGAATGAAGGTCGCATCGTTGAGCGTGGAGCCCACGAAGAGCTGCTCTCCTTTAATGGCTTGTACGCAAGAATGTGGCAAGCACAGCAGAAAGGGGAGACAGTATGATTTCTAATCAACCGTTGTCTACCAAAAATCAAAATGAGTTAAGACAGCAGAAAGGGGTGCTCGCATGATTCGCAAGCTTTATCGACTATGGCCAAATCCTAAAATCTTACTGCGAATGGGAGGACTGCATACCGTCATGGCGATCCTCCAAGGTCTCCTGCTTGGTCTACTGGTTCCCATTTTACGTGCTCTACTGCAGGCTGAGCCCGATTTTGTCGCTGCCACACCTTGGCTGGTTATAGGGGCAGTGGGGCTACTAGTTTATTGGATTCTTAGCGTCATCTCTACCCCTGTTGGCTTCACCGCCAGCATAGAGCTAGCTGCACAGCTTCGTCGTCATCTAATGAACCATGTTACCACGTTGCCTCTAGGCTGGTTTACGACCAATCGTAAAGCACGACTTGCCCGCGCCGTCACGGCAGACGCCGGGAATATTGCCCACTTGGCCGTAGTCATCGGAGCGCCATCGATTACTGCGTCACTTGTCCCTCTTACGATTGTCGTCGTTACTTTTGTGGTGGACTGGCGTATCGCCTTACTTTTTTTGGCTATTGTTCCTATCGCCTGGCTGACACTGAGACGTGCAGGGCGTATCGCCTCCATTGCTGAAATTGAACTCGAAGAAGCGGCGACAGAAATTGCAGGAAGGTCTATTGAGCTAGGGCAGGCTCAACCAGTGTTGCGGGCTGCCGGCCAAGGGAGCACGGGGAGCATACGAATGAGGACCGCGCTGGACGAACACCGAGAGACGTATCGCCGAGGGCTTCGTCGATCGATGGTGCCTGATCTAACCTATACGGCCGTTGTCATGGGTGGTTTTATTGCCATCCTGATCCTTTGTGTCCAATTGCTTCTTAGCGGATCTTTAACTGTTGCCGAGACCGTTGCCCTGCTAGTGCTTGCGGTTCGTTTTCTAGAGCCTCTTGGCACACTTATTGAGCTTATAGGTGCACTGCGTGCGATGGAAAACGCTGTTGCCCGTGTCCAGTCTATTTTAAAAACTTCAGCACTTCCTAGCATCTCTAAGCCTGTACGTCAGCTTAAGGAAGCAAGTATTGAATTCAGAGACGTCACCTTCTCTTATGGTGATACGACTGCCTTGTCAAATGTATCCTTCCAATGTCGCCCAGGAAGCACCACAGCATTGGTTGGCCCGTCTGGGTCTGGTAAAACGACCGTGACACGACTTATTGCTCGTTTCTTTGATACGGATAAAGGAAGTATACAGGTAGGTGGTGTGGATGTTCGCCATCTTGACCATACTATTTTATTAAACGATATTGCCATTGTTTTTCAAGAGGTCTACCTCTTTGATGCCACTATTGAAGAGAATCTTCGCTTAGCTTGTCCTGAGGCCACGAAGGAAGAGCTCGAAAAAGCGGCTCGCTCAGCACGTTTAGATAAGGTTATTGCCAGGCTGCCTGATGGCTGGAACACACGGGTTGGTGAGGCTGGAGCCCAATTGTCCGGTGGTGAACGCCAGCGCGTTTCCATTGCCCGTGCATTCCTTAAGAAAGCACGTATTGTACTTATTGATGAAGCAGCATCAGCACTTGATCCAGAGAATGAGCGTGCCATCGCTGAGGCGATTGGCAACTTAGCTAAAGATAGGAACCGAACAGTAATCGTTATTGCCCACCGTCCATCAACTCTCTCTACGGCCGATCAGGTGATTGCTCTTGACGCTGGAAGGGTCTTTGAAACGGGGACACCGTCAGAGCTTCGTCAAGCAGGTGGCATTTTTGCTCGACTATACGACCAATATTCACGTGCTCGGAGCTGGCATATTTCCACTAAAGCATGAATGGAAGGCTCTATTGATAAAAAGAGATGAAAAAATGGATGAGAGGTATGTGTCTTTATCATGACAAACGCTAAGCTTAAATTACTCGAAAACACAACTCAAGAGATCATTAAAAAAGGTCATAGAATGACGGAGCGGCGCGCGATTATCATCGAACTGTTTTTGGAAAAAAACGGCTATCTAACGGCAGAGGAGGTCTACCTGCTAATGAAAAAAAAGCGTGCTAAAATGGGGATATCGACTGTTTACCGTACGTTAGAGCTGTTAAGTGAGTTGAATTTTCTTCAGCGGTGTATGGATAATAGAGAAGCGAGGTATTGTCTAAATAAAAAGTGTGGTCTTAGAGGCAGGACATAACTTGAACATGGATCGCCCTGAGATCGTGAATGAATACATCAATGAATATTATGGAAGTGATCTAACTTCCATAACCGAAAAAGTAATAGTTTAATGCAAAGCAACTTTTGAGGTCCCCCATTCACGGGATTGTTTCTGAGATCTACCCTAGAAGAAGGACTACCTATTGTTCTTTCTGGAAAAAAACTTTACTAGAAACAGGGGAAACACGTACAATAGGATGATAAATAGTTAATAGTCTGTTTTTAAAAAGGAGTTGACCATATGGCACAAATGCCAAGACCGCCCTGCTAATCCTTAAATGGGTCTTTTTCTCGAGGTCCACCAGGTTTGGTTTATTATCTTAAACCAAAACGGTGGAGGGAGATTAATAGAATGAGTCGCTTCATTTTATCAAATGTATGGAAACTATATGCAATACGCTTCTTTTATTACTTGATTCCGGCGTATGTGATTGAGCGTTTATTTTGGGAAGAAAGAGGCATGACCATACAGCTGGTTGTGTACACAGAAATTATATTTGCTGTTACAGTTGTTTTGCTAGAGGTTCCTTCAGGGATTTTAGCTGACAAATGGGGCAGGAAGAAGATGATCGTTTTAGCAGGCCTCCTTGGCTGCCTTGAATTTTTTATTCTTGTATTTGCCACTGAATTTTGGCATTTTGCTGTAGTGGTTTTCTTAGCTGCTATAGGCATGTCTGCTAGTAGTGGTGCAGGCAATGCTTTGCTTTATGATACATTACTAATTGGCGGGAAAGAACATGAATTTGAAAAATACCTGGGGCGTCTGAACACACTGGACATTGCAGCCATTATGATTGCAGCTTTATCTGGAAGCTTGTTGGCTGGGCGTTTTGGGTTCGAGTTTAATTACTGGCTATCCTTTATCGCTATGCTCGTTTCTTTTTGTTTTTCCTTGCTGCTGATTGAACCTTCATTGAGTACAAAAGTGGAGGATGAGGCACCACTCACACTCAAGGATTATGGGATGGCGTTCGTCCGATTATTTGCTCAGAGTAAAGGTGTCGTTCCTGTCTTGATGTCAGGTATGGTGATTGGAGCAGCTATGAACTTCATTGATGAATTTTGGCAGCTTTACCTGGATCGGGTAGGTGTTCCCGTGCTTTATTTTGGACTGTTTTCAGCTGCTATTTATGTGCTTCGTTTGCCTGGTAATCTGCTCGCTTACTCCTTGAAGAACAGGTTTAGCTACAGAGGGCTGTTACTTTTTGTATCAGTTATGACTGCACTAGGCTTTAGTTACCTTTCATATTTTCAGGACTATAGTGGATTGGTTGCCATGGGGTTGGTCTGTTTGTTTTCAGGACTGATTGAACCATTAACGACCGGCTATTTGCATCATCGTATCCCCTCAAATGTACGGGCTACGCTTGGTTCTGCTCAATCATTTGGAGAAAATGCGGTTATGCTTGTGGTAGGCTTAGGATTTGGTTATTTCTCAACAAAATGGGATGTATTTGGAGGATACGGCTTCATTGCTTTTGTTTGTGGATTGTTTGTTGTCTATTTTATCTTGATGGCAAAGCAAGTGGATGAATAAAATTAGAAGGTAGTCGTTAGTAGACTTCATTTGGGTGGATATGCCCTCTTACTGTAGACTGGTTAGATAGAAAAACTTGTCTACAATAAGGGGGCTTCTTTCTCATTTATCCAAGGGAATATTGATGGTGAAAGTCGTTCCTATACCAGGTGAGCTTTGAACGTGAATTTGCCCCCCATGAGCCTCAACTAGCTGTTTCGTTATTGCTAGTCCTAAACCTGTACCTCCACTTTCCCTAGATCGATCATCATCGGCGCGATAAAAGCGGTCGAAGAGGTGGGGAAGATGCTCAGCTGCTATGCCTGTTCCCGTATCACGTACAGTTATATTCATATTGGAGAAAGAGTCTTCTTTTTTGAAAGCTGCCAGCTCTATGAATATAGTTCCTTTTTCAGGTGTGTGTCTTAGAGCGTTACTTAGAAGGTTCATAAGGACTTGTGTCATTCGATTGGCATCCAAATTAGCCCAAAGCTGATCATCGTTTTCTTTTAAAACTAACTGAATCTGTTTTAGAGCCGCTTCATCCTTCACATTTTCTAGCACCTGGGCTAGCCACATATTCACATGGATCGGCTTTTTATCAATCCGTAGCCTCTTTGCCTCTGCCAGAGACAATTGATGCAGCTCTTCCACAAGAGTGGATAATCGCAGCAATTCATCTTGAATAGGAAGCAGAGCGACTGGTTGGATAGGTTGTTTATTTTGTTGGATTAGCTCTAGCTTTCCTCTCATTATTGTTAATGGCGTTCTTAATTCATGAGCAACATCTGCTACAAGATTACGCCTGACCGTTTCGGCATGCAATAATTCCTGCGACATATCATTAAATGCTTCTGCTACCTTTCCATATTCATCTTTAGAAGTAACGGGGGTACGAACACCGAATTCACCTTTTTTTAGTTGCTCGATGGCCTGTAACAGTGCTTTTAAGGGAGCTGTTAATCGCTTAGAAACCCAGTATGCCAAAAGGAGAGAAAGAGCAACTAGTACAATAACCGCAAAAACCAGAAAAAATAAAGTAGCGAAGAAGGATGACTTTCTCCATACTGACATCTCTGCAATTTCATGATCATAGAGATACAAGACAGCAACGTAAGTCTGTCCCTTTCGAATAACATTTCTAAGACCATCATCAATAATCGTTCTTGAGTCCACCGACCCACTCTGTGCCAGGATGTGCATGTCTCTACTTCGCACAACTAATCCTGCATCAGAAGGGAGCGCAATATGGCTATCGACAAACGATTGGAGACCATCCCAAGACTCCCCATTGGATGTATAGAAGTCCGTTAACTGATTATTTAAGGACTGTACTTCTTCGCTCCTGGCTGCCTCCATCATAAAGTAAAGATTGTCTCGTAGAGCAAACTGAACAGTAAGGATGAACAGCAGTCCAAGAGTGATAATAATAGTAGCTGTCGTAAAAAACAGCTTTCTACTTACGCTCATTATTCATCACCAAACCGGTACCCAAAACCGAAGACAGTTTGAATGTATGTAGGAGATGAGGGATCATCTTCAATTTTTTTGCGAATATGGCTAATATGGGCATCGATAGTCCGTTCATCATTCATATACTCATCATCAAGGGCAGTTCGGAGCAGCTGTAAACGACTATACACAACACCTGGCCTAGTAGCTAGAGTCAAGAGGATTTTAAACTCCTTCGGTGTTAGCGCGACCTCAATACCCTTTTTCAATACCTTACGTTTTTCCTCTGAAATCGTTAGACCCTTCCACTCTATCGTTTCTGAATGATTCATAGCTATTGAAGAATCCATTCTTCGTAAGACAGAACGAATACGTGCAGATAGCTCACGAAGGGAGAATGGCTTCGTGATATAATCATCAGCCCCTACCTCTAGTCCAATAATTTTATCCACTTCCTCTGATTTGGCCGTCACCATAATAATTCCTATTGGTCCCATTTTTCTAAGCTCTCGGCATACCTCAATGCCATTCATACCGGGCATCATCCAATCTAAAATAACTAGGTCAGGCTTCTTCATTTTTGCTAAGTTCAAAGCATCTATCCCATTTTGAGCGGTCAGCACTTCAAACCCTTCTAGGGATAGGAAGGATTGCATAAAATCTAGCACTTTACTTTCATCATCGACGAGTAATAGCTTATGGAGCATGTTTTCACCTTCTACATCGAATTTATTACAGAAATCAGAATTTATTAAATTTTGATACTATGATTTTTCTTCATTTTTGATAAATAAAAGCTTTTCTTATTATACCTCTATTTTCTTCCTTAAGTGAAATTCATAACATTCCTAAGCGATCTTCATAGGAATGCAACATCTTTTTGGTAAGCTATCAATAGAACGCAAGGAATGATTGAGACAATTTCAGGAGGTATTGAAATTTATGCTAGAGACGTTGTATGGAATTGAAATTATTCTTTTAGCTGCCCTAGCTGGGGTGTGGACCATTACGGCTATTTTTGCAGCAAATATAAAACATGCTCTCATCCATGAGGGCAAGCTGGACATGTGGAAGCTGTTAACCAGAGTAGGGATACGAGTGGGAATGCTAATTTTTGTATTATGGTTACTCCTACAGCTTTCCATTGTTCTTTTCCTTGGTTGGTTATTTGCTGCAGATCGTATCCTTGTAGCGCTACCCATTTTACTATTAGCGGCATTAGCTGTACTTGTATTTTCTAGGTCTAAAGCAAATCGGATTTCAGGTGCTCAGGAAAAAGAGATGATTCTCCTGCTTGTACCAATCCAAACGATGATGGCTGCATCCTTAGTGTCCAACGCTTTGGTTATGTTTATCATTCCTGCTATCCCACATTGGTTTGATACTATTTATTACTTTTATATTCTTCTCCTTGTAGCTGCTATTCTTTGGCTTTATCAGAGATGGAGCATTAAGTCCATTCGACGTAAAAAACATGGAGTAGTGAAAAGGTTTGTAAAGAATGCTATTATTTTGATGCTGGGTTTTATCGGTGTGGTGACTTGGATGGTAGTAGGGATGGAACTGAGTAAGCTACCTGAAAACATGGAAATGGTGCACCATGACAAAGTAGACTACGGTGGGGGTATCGTTCTTAACGATCATTTTAGTCATGCTGAGCATAGTGAAGAAGCAATAATTTCGGAAACGGAGATGATCTCTGTAACGGACTTAACAGGTCCGCAGGAAGGGCAAGCAGATAAAAGCTTTAAGCTAGAGGCAGCCAAAAAGATGGTCCAGCTTAGCTCAGGAGTTGAGTTTGAAGCTTGGACGTTCAACGGCCAGTTCCCTGGTCCCGAGCTTGTCGTTCAAGAAGGTGATCTTGTTGAAATAAAGCTAGTAAACAAGGATATAGAGGCGGGTGTTACGATCCACTGGCACGGTGTAGATGTACCTAATGCCGAAGACGGTGTAGCTGGTATGACACAAAATGCGGTGAGGCCAGGGGAGACGTATACGTATCGTTTTATTGTAGAGGAAACAGGAAGTCATTGGTACCATTCCCATCAGGTATCTTCCGTTCAAGTACAGAAAGGACTATTCGGAGCGTTTACTATCCTACCGAAGGAAGATAAAGGAGAAGTCATAGATCATTCTATGGAATTGGTTACTTTTGCTCATGAATTTCAAAGTGGCAGAGATATCGTGACGACACTGGGGTTGCTCGACACTTTGGAGCATCATGAAGTAGCTCCTGGCACGAAGGTAAGGCTAAGACTTATGAATAGTAGCAGTAATACCAAACATTATGTTCTACATGGTGTGCCTTATACAGTCGTCGCCATTGATGGATATGATCTTCATGAGCCAGAAGAATTTAGTGGAAAGATGCTGCCTATTGGAGGGGGTGGACGTTATGACGTTGTATTCACTATGCCAGACTCTACTGTTTCTTTAGGTATTAACAAAGATAGCTATACGAATACGATGGCAGGAATCGTTTTTAGTAGTGGGGGACAAGGTGATTTTACGTTAGGTGACGACCGTACCATATTTGATCCTTATTCCTATGGGAGCCCGCTAGAGGGTGCTTTATCTGAATTTACTTCCTTCGATAGACAATTTACTATGGTTCTCGATATGTTTTATATTGGTTTTTATAACGGCAAAATAGGAGCAACTTGGGCCATTAACGGGGAAGTGTTTCCTAATGTGCCCACATTTATGGTGCAGGAAGGGGATGTAGTGAAGACGACTGTAGTGAATCGAACTTTTGCCGATCACCCTATGCACCTGCATGGACATCATATTCATGTTTTAAGTCGAAATGGTAAGTCTTTAACGGGCAGCCCACTTGTGCTAGATACACTTTTAGTTAAGCCAGGTGAAACATATGAGTATGCATTTGTGGCAAATAATCCAGGGCTATGGATGGATCACTGTCACAATTTAGAGCATGCCGCTCTTGGTATGTCTATGCACTTAGCTTATTCAAACGTTACGACCCCATTTGTCCTTGGAGGAAAATATGACAATTATCCAGAATAAGAAAGATAGCAAGCAGTAGCGATATGTGGTTCAATTGAATATCGGGTGTTCGTTCACCCGAATTTATGATGTACAAGATGATCACTACCTACATGTATCATTTTCTACTCTTAATGACTTTAGAGAAGTTAATCTAGAAACAATAATATCTGAAAATAACTTCTCTTTGTCTAATAATGTAGATAATATTACTGTTATTAGACACCGTACTTTCATTCGTCCGAACCAATTTAAATTTACTTTCCTAAATACTTTTACAGAATGTGGAACTGGTGATGGTAGATCATTCTCACCTAGTTCTGGAACATCGAGAACACAAATTAATATAAATGTTGATTGGAATAATAGTACTCATTCATTTTTTAGAGATGCAGCTCCATCAACAAAATATGATTCAGATTGCACTTCGTCTGATACTAGAACAACACCGCTCTAATTAAAAAAGGAGGAACAATATATGATTATTAGAAAGTTATTAGCTTTTATTTTTACTAGTGTTATTGTAACATCTATCTTTGTAACTTTGCATATTATTGACCAGCCTTCAAATAGTTTTTGGGGGTGGTTTTGGTTTATAGGATTTTATTCTGGACTATGGATATTGTTTTACGGAATACCCGTATCAATATTCTCGGACAGGATTACTAAAAGATTTACAAATATAAGAAGATCAATGGCTGCACTTATAACTCATTTATTTTTCGGTATTATAATAACCTTTATTCTTTACTTATTCCAAAATACAACTTTTGATGAATACTGGATTCAGTGGGGGAAGTTGATGTTCATCGCTTCTATTTTATCTTCTTTTGTATTATGGATGATTGATGAAATACTTAGGAAAATAGCTGATTGGGAGAGGATACAAAGTTCATTGTGAATTCAAAAGGTAGATAAAACTATTATTTTTGTAACAGAATCAACAAAGACCTTTTCCTTTAATAGTTACCTACGTTGTTGATGGAGAAGGCATGCGTACAGTGATTTTCTTTGCTGGCTGTCCGCATTTCTGTACAGGGTGCCACAATCATGGAACCAGACGATTGAAGGAAAGAGGGAAGAACATCTGGGCTTATACTGGATATACCCTAGAACAACTGAATTAGGTGGATATTACACTGAATTGCTGAAGTGTTGTGATGTTTTAGTTGATGGGCCATTCATTCTATCTGAACGTGACTTAAGTCTAACCTTTAAGGGGAGCCGTAACCAACGTAATATTCAGTTAAACAAGGTAAAGGAACTGGCTTAGGTCAGTTCCTTTTGGTATACAGATGAGTAGCTACTAAAGTAATCCACACAAAGCCCACAATAAGCATAATACGTTGAACGAGACCACCATACGGAGAGTCATTTTCCCACATCGTCCCAAAAACAAAGAACAGTACTAGCATGACTAAGCCAGTGAGAATACTGTATACGGACCAGCCATGAAGAGTAGATTTAGAAAATCTGCGAGCAAGGACAAAGCAGGCAATTGGAAGAGTAAGGAATACGATTATGCCGAACACATCATGTGCAAAGTGATGCCAACTGCTCCCTTCGGTAATGACTCCGGATGGTGCACCAGCTGGATATCCTTGCATAGGATCCATAACAAAAACCCCTGAAAACAGTAGACTTAATCCAAAAATAGCAATTAGAAAAGGTCCCCACCTTGCCCCGTGACCAGGAAATAGCGAACGTCTTAGTCCAAGAGCAAACGCGGTGATCAGTAGTCCAGCAGCTATAAAATTTGTAATCTGGAGCCACCCTCTGTCACCGAGGCTGAGTGCACTAACTGGATGATAGACGGGATTATAGTCGATACGAGTGGCCCCATCAAGGAGAAAAATCAACACAAACAAAACTGACCCAACTATTCCACAGCCTAACAAAAATTTCGTTAACCTTTGTGAATGCGATGGTGCTGAGTGCTTCTTATTACTTATCAATATTATCATTCCCTTCTTGTTTATCTAAAGCTTATAGACAAATAAGGAGGGATGATAGTTACATTTGTCATTTCAAATTCTATGTCTCAATTATCCTCTCAATACTTTACTTAAAAACGATTGAAGAACGGCTGAGTCATTATCCTTCCTCCAAGTCGCATATAGTCCAACAGTAGGTGTAGAGTGGATAAAATTTTTGTATACTATTCCTGGTCGTTTAAAGTTTGTTACAGATGCAGGAACAACCGCAATTCCTATACCAGTAGATACAAGATTCACAATCGTATGCATGTGGATGGCTTCCTGAACAATATTTAGACTTACTTCATGGCTTTGGAAAAATCCAATGATAAGATCATAAAAGTCCGGACCCAATCTCCTAGGAAACAAAATAAATCGATCATGGGCAACATCCTCTGCAGATAATGCAACCTTTGAAGCTAAGGCATGATGTTCAGGTAGCACTAGTACAAGGGGTTCTTCTGCAATCCTAGAGGAGTGAAGCGTCTGATTAACTGATTGACGACGCATTAACCCCAAGTCAATTTCCTTTGCATACAGGGCATCCATTTGCTCGCTAGACGTTAATTCTAATAGCTGTAAGTTGACGGAAGGGTTCTGTTGGTAGAACTCCTTAATTTTTTCCACGAAGCTGCCGTCTGAAGCGGAGCCTACAAATCCGATTCTTAAATCACCTAACTGCCCCTGTTCCGCCAGCCTAGCCTTTTGACCTGCTTGCTCCATTTGTAATAGTAGAGACTGAGCTTCTTTTAAAAACACTTTTCCTGCATCAGTAAGCTGAACCATCCGTTTATTTCGTCTAAACAATTGAGCACCTATTTCATTTTCAAGTTGCATAATCTGCTGACTTAAGGGGGGCTGAGCCATATTTAAGCGTTTGGCAGCTCGACTAAAATTCAGTTCCTCGGCAACGGCAATAAAATATCTCAATAATCGAGTGTTCATTGTTTATTTATATTCCTTTCGTCTTACATGATCTATAATTATATATTTCACATATTATTGAAGTCAATCTATACTAGTTTTACAAGCTAGTCTATTAAAGTACATAGAAAAAGGAAGGTCAGATAATATGAAAAATGAACAAAGAATTGTCTTAATTACTGGCGGAAATAGTGGGATTGGAAAAGCGATTGCTCAAGCGTTTGTGGCTGATTCCAAAGTCATCATTGTGGGTCGAAATGAAGAAAGACTTCAAAGCGCTGTAGCTGAGCTAGGGGATAACTGTAAAGCTTTCAAAGCAGACGTATCGCAAAGAAAGCAGATTGAAGAGATTATTAAACATGTAGGTGAAACGTATGGTCGTCTAGATGTTTTAGTGAATAACGCAGGATTTGTAGAAGGAACACTTTCAACAATGGAATTAACTGAATTGGAGCAGGCCTGGGACGCTATGTGTGATACTATTCTTAAGGGAAGCTTTTTGTTGTCTCATGCTGCTGCCCAGTACTTAGCTAAACCGGGTGGAAGAATTATTAATATCAGCTCCATTGCAGCTTTAACGGGTGGAAGAAACCCAGGTGCTGCTGGTTATGCTGCAGCGAAAGCAGGACTGCACGGTCTGACTTATGGGGTGGCTAAAGAATTGAGTCCTCAAGGAATAACCGTTAACTCGATAGCCCCGGGATTCATTGCTGATACACTATTTACAGGTCATTGGTCGGATACAGCCGTTCAGGGAATTGTTCAGCAAACACCGGTAGGGCGAAGTGGAAATGTTAATGACATAGCCGCTACGGCACGTTACTTAGCTTCTCAAGAAGCATCCTTTGTTACTGGACAAGTAATTAATGTGAATGGTGGCTGGCTATTCGGCAGAGGTTGATGGGAACGTTAGATTTCTTGTTCAGATATCAATTAATATGAATATAAGTGTATCTTTGGCGAGCGTGTGGGTTATAGCACAGGCTCGTTTTTTCTTTTATATTCGGCTATAAAGATTTGTTTGAAAAGCAGCAGAGGAAGGGTATATCAATGAATTTGTAGAATCAATATAAAAAAGTTAAATAAATAAAGCATTTAATAAATAGGATTAACCACTATTGAAGACGGAAAGGAAGATCTTGAATGAACCGTGAACGGGTCATTTTGGCATCAGTTGGAAAAAAGGAACGCATTGAAGAACTAGATATTATACGAGGCGTAGCTTTATTGGGTATTTTGTTAGCTAATATGTCTCTTTTTTCTTACCCGTACGCCTATTATGAGATGTTAAACTTTTCTTTATGGAATGATGTATGGAATCGGTCTGTCGTATGGCTTATACATATTTTTGTGGAATATAAGTTCATTACGATTTTTTCCTTTTTGTTTGGATTAGGATTTACAATTTTTATACAGCGTTCCTTAGACAAGAGTGGAAAACCAGGCAGGCTTTTTGTCAGAAGAATGCTCTTTTTATTAGTGCTGGGTCTCATCCACGGATATTTCATTTGGTTCGGAGATATTTTATTAATTTATGGCGTACTTGGACTTTTTCTATTGCTTTTTCGAAATGCTTCACCAAAAACTTTGCTGATTTTAGGATTAGGTACATTGCTGCTGATGACGACACTGATGGCCGTTCAAACATTTATTTTTGATAATGAAATGTCTAATTTGGCTCCTCCTTCTGAACAAATTAAACAGACCGCTGAACAATCCTTACACAATTACAGCAATGGAAGCTTTATAGATATTTTTAATCAAAGAATCACGGACGGTAACTTGCTTCATTTTGGTATGTTCTACTCCTTTTTCTTATCACTAGGGATGTTTTTTATTGGAGCGTTTGCAGGTAAGAAACGTTATTTCCAAAAGCTAAACGAAAACCGTAATATCATCAAAAGGGTATGGATAGGGAGCCTGTTCATCGGAATCCCCTTTCTTGTCCTTCAGATTATATTGAAGCTAACTATAGACCAGGCTAATAATGGATTTAATTTTGCACAAGTTACAGGGATACTAGTATCTGGCCCTGCTATCGCACTCTTTTATATTTCTTCTCTACTTATTTTATTGCGAACAAAGCGTGGTAAAAAAGTGCTTGCTCCATTCGCCTCAGTCGGTCGGATGGCTTTAACGAATTATTTACTTCAATCTATAATTTGTACCACTTTGTTTTATAGTTATGGATTGGGCTGGTATGGAGCAGTTGGTCCTTTACTAGGGAGCGTGCTAGCGTTTTGCATTTTTGGGTTCCAAATTTTCTTAAGCAACAAATGGTTAGCTCATTTTGAATATGGACCTATGGAATGGTTATGGAGATGGATCACGTATTTGAAAAGACCTGTCTTTAAAAAGAAAAAAGAAGAAATAGATGTCAATTACTTTTCGAATTGAATTCAACTACCAGCTACCAACTAGTAAAACAAGTCAAAGCTATTGCTCGGGCTTGTTTTTTGTATTTTTAGGAATATTTTAAAAAGGGATAACTTTGTTATAAGTTAGCTCTTTTTGTGTCGATATAGTAAATAAGAACTAGTTTTTGGTTGGCATCATACATTCAATTTATAATCTGTTTGATCATTTTACAACAATAACAAACCTAAAGGAGTGTTTAAATGAAACTGATTAGCTTAGGAAAAAAGAAGAAGAAAAAGGCTGATATCATCACTCTTCCTGCTGTAGGAGAGAGCGAGGTTTTGCTTCGAATAAGCTCAAGTAGTAGATACACAAAGCAGCTTCAGGCGATTCAATTTACCAAGCAAGATTTAATTCATTTGAAAAGACTTAAGCCTCTCATTGACCAGCACCTAGATGAGTTAATGAATCATTTTTATACAACCCTCTCTCAAAACCCGGATCTTACAGAAATTATTAAGCAGCATCAATCAATCAAAAAATTAAAAGAGCAACAGAAGCAGCATGTGAAGGAGATTTTTACAGGAAAATTTGATGATGACTTTTTAGAAAAAGGAATTACAATCGTTCAAGAGCATATTCAAATTGGGGTGACTCCTGAGTGGTATACATGTGCTTTTCAGAACATTCAAATGGCAATTATCCAACTGATTTCTGATGTCGTTCCAGCTGAGGAAAATCATGCTGTGTTTATTCAATCTTTGACTAAGCTCCTTACGATCGAACAACAGCTTGTGCTCGAAGCCTATGATCAGGGATTTAATGAACAGCTGCAAAGACAGCTACAGGAAAATGATAAATTACAAAAGAAGCATTTGGAAATGAGCGAGCAGCTTGTAGCCTTATCTCAGGAAACAAGTGCCTCCTTAGAACAGCTTGCGGAGAAGACAAATCAAATCGTATATATTACCAAGAGTGGAAAAGAGCTTTCTCAAACGGTTGAAAGCCAGTCAGCTGAGGGTAAAGAATTGTTAACGAGCATGGTAGGAAGAATTAATGATATAAAAGGTAGAACAAAGCATATCTTAGACGGGACGAAGGAACTAGGACTAATCTCAAATGAAATTGAAAGTGTCATTGAAATTGTGCAAGGGATTGCTGATCAAACAAATTTATTAGCGCTTAATGCGGCTATTGAAGCGGCTAGAGCTGGAGAAAGTGGTAAGGGCTTTGCCGTTGTAGCTGATGAGGTTAGAAAGCTATCTGAAGAGACAAAGCAATCAGTAAGTGGAATTGTTAATTTAATTGAACGGACCAATCGTAAGATTCAACAGGTTTCCACATTAGTGGAGGAGGTTAGTGGCAGTGTTGAAGGAAGTGAAGAAGGAATGGGCAAAACGAACGAATACTTTGAACAGGTTGTAGCTGCCATTCAGGAAAGCCGTGATCAGAATGGACGTATTGAAGCAGAGGTTAGTAACTTCTTAGAGGTTTTTGCTGAAATAAATGAAGCGTCTAGTAAAGTAACAGCGACAGCTGAGAAACTAAATTCTACTATTGAATAATTATTACATTAAATTTGCTCTCATCCTAACTCTTCTACTATTCATGTAACTTAGTATAGGCGTGAATAAGTATGCACTATTCATTAATGAACGGCACAGGTATGTATAAAATGAGTAGAATTTGCCAAAATAAGTAGGGCATTATGAACTCAGCATGTACCTATACAGCATCAGAATTAGGAGGAAGGTATTCATGGATATCGGTAGAGCAAAGCAAATTGTAGATTCAACACATGAAATTGTCGTACACCATCAAGGTGTCCCTGTTTGGATTCAGCATATTAATGATGGTGATGCTACAGCAAGAGTTTATACGCGAGAGAATCCTGATAATGAGATGGTTGTCTCTGTTAGTGAGCTAGTTGAGGAAAAATAATAACCAATCTAATTAAGAGTGTTTATTCAAGTGAAAAGAGTTGGTTAGCACTTAGTAAGTTCAATAAAGTCGTACATTTAAAGCATGGGGAGGCAATAGAAATAGCTTCCTCTATTGCTTTTTTCTTTTGGTTTCAGTGTGCATTCATAACATGTTATAATCGAATGTAGCTTATAAACCTTCTTAATGAGGAGGAAGGAAATGAAGAAAATCGAGATCTATACTGACGGTGCCTGTTCAGGCAATCCAGGTCCTGGCGGTTGGGCTGCGGTACTCCTTTATGGAGAGCATGTCAAGGAGTTATCTGGGGGACATGAGCATACAACCAATCAGAGAATGGAGCTTCAGGCAGCAATAAGTGCCTTGGACGCTTTAAAAGCACCGTGTGACGTAAAGCTATACAGTGACTCAGCCTACATGGTCAACTGCTTTCAACAAAATTGGCATGTGAAATGGGTAGCGAATGGCTGGAAAAACAGCAAAGGCAAACCTGTAGAAAATCAAGAGCTGTGGAAGCAGCTACTTACATTGACAGATACGCATAAGGTTGAATTTATAAAAGTTAAAGGACACGCCGATAACAAGTGGAACAATCGTTGTGATGAGCTTGCTGTTGCAGCAGTTCCCAAGTAGATATAGGAAAGCTAGAAAAATATAAAAGGAAGGGGTGTAATCTTGATAGAGAATCTATCTCCAAGTGATGTCCAGAACCTAAAACAAGACATAATTAACTACAGCAAGAAAATAGGAATAGATAAGATAGGATTTACTTCAGCTGATCCATTTGGAGAATTAAAGCAGAGACTGATTAGGCATCGTGACTTAGGCTATGAATCAGGCTTTGAGGAAGATGATCTAGAAAAGAGAACAACACCAAAAAAAATCCTTCCCGAAGCAGAATCGATTATTGCTATAGCTTTAGCCTACCCATCTAAAATGGATCAGCCTCCAGAGTCTAAAAAAGACTCATACAGAGGAGTGCTATGTCGTGCTTCATGGGGGCTTGATTATCATCTTGTGCTAAGGAATAAGCTGGAGAGGCTTGAGGAATACATCCGTTCAAAAGTACCCTCAGTCGTCATACAATCTATGGTGGACACAGGGGAGCTATCTGATCGAGCGGTTGCAGAACGTGCTGGAATAGGCTGGAGTGGAAAAAACACTTCTATTATAACTCCCGAATTTGGATCATGGGTTTATTTAGGTGAAATGCTAACCTCGATCCCTTTTGAGCCTGATCAGCCTATTACTGAGTCATGTGGTACATGTACAAAATGTATTGATGCTTGCCCTACGCAAGCGATTGTTCAGGGAGGACAGCTTGACTCTAATCGCTGCATTGCTTTTTTAACACAGGTAAAGGACTTTGTGCCTGAGGAGTATCGTGACAAAATTGGGAACCGATTGTACGGCTGTGATACGTGTCAGACTATATGTCCTGAAAATAGAAAGAAAAACTTTACTCACCATCCTGAAATGGAGCCTGAGCCAGAGGTGGTTAAACCTTTGCTAAAGCCCATACTACAAATGAGCAAACGAGAGTTTAAAGAAAAGTTTGGCTCTACCTCCTCGGCCTGGAGAGGAAAAAAACCGATCCAAAGAAATGCTGTTCTTGCCTTGGGACATTTCAAGGACAAAAGTGCCATTCCAGATTTAGTAGAACTTTTGTTTCACGACCCTAGACCAGTTCTTCGAGGTACAGCAGCTTGGGCATTAGCCAAAATTGGCGGAGAGAAAGCCCATAAAAGCTTACAAGAGGCGAAGGACAAAGAAAAGGATCAGAAAGCCTATCAAGAAATTATCAATGCGCTTGAACGCTGTGAAAAACGAATACGAGAGGAGAATGTTTTATTATGACTCGTCCCGCTTACCTGCTTTATTCTGAGATGGAATCCCCTATTGGTTTACTAACCCTAGTACGGTCAAAAAGTGGTTTATGTAAAATAGAATTTGGAGCAGGTGAAACGGCCCTTAGAACAATAGAACGATGGTGTAAAAGACATTTTCTTGTTGATCAGCTACAGAAAGATGACCTAGCCTTATTTGAGATTAAACAACAGCTTGAGCAATACTTTTTGGGCAAGCGACTCAGCTTTGAAGGGGAGCTTGATGTCCAAGGAACAGCTTTTCAGAAGCTTGTTTGGACTGTTCTACAACGCATTCCTTACGGTGAGTTGTGGAGCTATAAGCAGGTAGCTCAGGAAATGGGCTCGCCTAAAGCAGTACGTGCAGTTGGAGGAGCGAATAATAAAAACCCGCTGCCTATCGTTATTCCCTGTCATAGAGTTGTTGGATCAAACGGAGCTTTGGTAGGGTACGGTGGAGGACTCTCCATAAAAGAAAAGCTTATTGCTATTGAGGAAAGAGAAACGTTAGATCAGTTAGGATAAAGGATAGGTATTTATGCACTAATAAGTTTCTTATACAAGTGGTTTATTCACTCTAGGGTGGATGAACCGCTTTTTTGTGTATATTTAAGGTGCCCGATTCGGTTTTTTTATATTTTTTAAGTCTTATATTCTTGAACATAATGTATGGACTATACACCCATTAATGAAATAGCA
Organism: Bacillus horti; assembly: GCF_030813115.1. Lineage (NCBI taxonomy): Bacteria > Bacillati > Bacillota > Bacilli > Caryophanales > Bacillaceae > Caldalkalibacillus > Caldalkalibacillus horti. Next base: position 79,751 of record NZ_JAUSTY010000009.1, read on the forward strand.
GCGCATATGAAAGCGTTAACAAAAACTTTACAATTGATTAATTAAAAAACCGTTGTATAATAATACAATGGTTAGTATAATGATACAAATATTTAAGTTAGATAATATGACAGATGAACTTACCAAAAGGATGTGAAAAGCATGAGGGTAGCAGTTGTAGGAGCTACAGGATACAGCGGAGTAGAAGTGATTAGGTTATTACAGTATCACCCCAGGATTGAGCTAGTGAAGGTATTTTCTTCTTCACAGGATGGGGTACCGCTGCGACGAGTATTTCCTCATCTTACAAACATCTTTGAAAAAGAGCTTACTCTTATACAAGAGCAAGAGTTAATAGAAGGAGTGGACGCTGTCTTTTTCGCTACTCCATCAGGAATAAGTAAGGAATGGATTCCAGCGTTAATTGATGCTGGTGTGACATGTATAGATATTTCAGGTGATTTTAGATTAGACGTTGATTCATATAAGGAATGGTATAAAAAGGAGCCAGCTCCAAGCCAATATTTAGAGCAGGCTGTATATGGTTTGACTGAGGTTTATGAAGCAAAAGTTAAGGAAGCGAACCTTTTAACAAATCCAGGTTGCTTTCCAACAGCCTCATTATTAGGCCTTGCTCCAATTCTAAAAACGGATTGGATTAATCAAAATTCAATTATTATTGACGCCAAAACTGGTGTTTCCGGAGCTGGTCGTGGTGCGAGCTTAGGCACACATTATTCAGAGCTTAATGACAATCTTAAGGCGTATAAGCTTGGTGTTCATCAACATATTCCAGAAATAGAGCGATATGCGAGTGAGATTGCGGGAAGTCCTATTCAGGTAACCTTCACCACGCATTTAGTGCCTATGACAAGAGGAATTCTAAGCACTATATATGTAGATTTAGCAGCATCAAAACAAACGGATGAGATCATAGAACTGTATAAAGATTATTATAAGCATTCACCTTTTGTCCGAATTAGGCCAGAAGGAGAATTTCCTTCTACGAAGGAGGTTTATGCTTCAAACTATTGTGATATTGGCTTATTAGCAGATCCAAGAACAGGGAAGCTAATGATTATTTCGGTTATTGATAATGTTGTCAAAGGTGCAGCAGGCCAAGCGATTCAAAATTTAAATGTGATGCAGGGCTGGGATCAAACAACAGGTCTCTTACACACACCTATATATCCATAAACAGAGAAGGGGAGAAACATGAGCACAGATGATAAAGACATACTAGACTCCACAGATACAGGAATTGCGTTACAGGACGCTGGACATACAGAGCAAGATATAAAGGACGGACTTTCTATTAACCTTGATGGACATGTTACAAGTCCGTTAGGCTATAAGGCTGGAGGGTTACATTGCGGTATCAAAAGGAAACGTCATGATCTAGGCTGGATCATAAGTGAAGTCCCTGCGTTTACGGCTGGTGTATATACAACGAATCTAATCCAAGCAGCACCATTACAAGTAACAAAAGAAAGCCTGCAGGTTGATGGAAGTTTATATGCTGTGCTTGTAAACTCAGGAAATGCGAATGCTTGTACAGGTATGCAAGGTCTAGAAGATGCCTATGAGATGCGTCGTATGCTGGCTGAACAGCTTGAGGTTGAAAAGCATCAGGTAGCTGTTGTGTCCACTGGAGTAATCGGGGAATTGATGCCTATGGATAAAATATCCGCTGGTGTAAAAGAGATGAAGGAGCAGGTTGCACAAACAACGGTGCTTGATTTTGAGAAAGCGATATTGACCACAGATACGTGCACAAAGCATATAGCTGTTGAATGTGTCATTGATGGCTGCAAAGTAACCATTGGGGGAGCGGCAAAAGGATCAGGGATGATTCACCCTAATATGGCTACGATGCTTGGCTTTATCACAACAGATGCAACTGTAGAACCTGCTGCTTTGGATCTGGCTCTAAAGCACTTAACAAATAAGAGCTTTAACCGTATTACGGTTGATGGAGATACGAGTACAAATGATATGGTATTACTTATGGCTAACGGTTTAGCGAAAAACGACAGCCTATCTCCTCAGCACCCACAATGGGATACATTTCTAGCTGCATTAGAGCTAGTGTGTAAGGATTTAGCTAAAAAGATTGCTCGTGATGGTGAAGGAGCAACTAAACTGATTGAAGTTCAGGTAAAGGGAGCAGAATCAGAGCAAATAGCAGAGGCTGTTGGAAAATCTGTTGTAGGTTCCAGTCTAGTAAAAACGGCCGTATATGGAACTGATCCAAACTGGGGACGAATCGTATGTGCTGTAGGGTATACATCAGAGTTAAAGAGTTTAGATCCAAATTTATTGAGTGTCTGGCTAGGTGAGATTCAAGTCGTAGATAATGGACTACCAGTCTCCTTTAATGAAGAGGAAGCTACATTATATTTAGAGCAAGAGAATGTAAAGATTTATGTTGACTTACAAATGGGAAGCCATGAAGCAACGTGCTGGGGCTGCGACCTTTCTTATGATTATGTCAGAATCAACGCTTCGTACCGGACGTAAAGGAGGGGGATAAAATGGAGCACGTTGTTTTAAAGTTTGGCGGAAGTATATGTGGTCAGCTTCCTGACTCCTTTTTTGCTGACGTGGTTCACTTGCAGCAGCAGGAAAAATGGCGTCCACTCATCGTCCATGGTGGAGGACCGATGATTTCTTCTTTATCCGATAAGCTCGGGCTTGAAACACAGTTTGTCAACGGTTTGAGAGTAACCACAGACGATATGCTAGATGTGGTTGAGATGGTGCTTAGTGGACTAGTGAATAAGCAAGTCGTTAGGCGTCTCCTTAAGTTTGGTGGTTTAGGCTGGGGGCTTAGTGGAATAGACGGTGCTAGTATAATAGCTAAGATTAAGGATGAGCAATTGGGCTTTGTGGGAGAAGTGGTCGACGTTAATCCAGCTACTTTTCAGCTTTTACATGAGCAAGGCTATATTCCTGTCTTATCTCCTTTAGGCGTTGACGCTCAGGGGCAGCGCTATAACATTAACGGAGATACGGTGGCTGGTGCGGTAGCTTCTAAGTTTCAGGCACGATTAATTATGATTAGTGATATCCCGGGTATCTACGCTGATGCAGACCGGCAACAGCTACTTGATAAGGTTACTCGTCAGGATGTATTAGAAATGATTGATCAAGGTATCATCTCAGGTGGAATGATTCCTAAGGTTCAGGCTGCTCTTTATGCGCTAGAGCATGGTGCTCCAGAGGTGACGATTGTGAACGGATTACATGAGCATATTTTACAGGAAATCAGTGAGGGTCATGCGGTAGGGACAAAAATCGTGTTAGAGGAGGAATATTCTCATGTTGTTCAATCATGATAAAGCTTCAGATTTTGTCAAAAGCTTGGATCTGGATGGAAAAGGTGGAGCAGGATCAACAGGATCGTCTGATACAGCTGTAGCAGAGGCGGTAGAAGCTGTTAACCCAGTCATGAATACGTATGGTCGCTTTCCTCTAACTCTAGTTAAAGGCTCAGGGAGCTATGTGTGGGATGATCAAGGAAACAAGTATTTAGACTTTACGTCTGGAATTGCGACGTGTAATTTGGGACATACGCCTGAAAAAGTGAAGCAAAAAGTAAAGGAACAGCTAGATGAACTGTGGCATTGCTCTAATCTATACCACATTCCAAACCAAGAACAACTAGCTGGGGCCCTTGTACAGTATACATTTGCCGACCAAGTTTTCTTCTGTAACAGTGGAGCTGAAGCGAATGAGGGAGCGATAAAACTAGCTAGGAAGTACGCTTCAGAGGTTAAGGGAATAGCGGGAGATGAGCCAGCAGAGATCGTTACTTTTGCTCAATCGTTTCATGGTCGAACAATGGCTACCTTATCTGCAACGGGACAGGAAAAAATTCAGCAAGGCTTTGGTCCACTAGTTAAGGGCTTTAGATATCTGCCTTACAACGATGTGGCAGCCTTAGATGATCTAGTTCAGGAACAAACGGTTGCTGTGCTTTTGGAGCTTGTGCAGGGTGAAGGCGGGATTGTTCCTGCTGATGTCCAATGGGTACAGAAGCTTGTAGAATTATGCAAGCAGAATGATATATTGCTAATGGTTGATGAGATACAAACTGGGATGGGACGCTCAGGTACTCTTTTTGCTTACGAGCAATATGGCTTTGAGCCAGATGTGATGACAGTAGCAAAGGGATTAGGATCAGGAATTCCTATCGGTGCTCTGTTAGCAAAAGAGAAAGTAAGTCGAGTTTTACAACCAGGAACTCATGGGAGTACATTTGGCGGAAATCCACTTGCTACAGCAGCAGGCTTAGCAACGTTAGATATTATTTCGCAGCCAGACTTCCTAAAGCAGGTTCAGGAAGCAGGGGATCTTTTGCAACAGCAGTTGAAAGGTCTTCAAGCAGAGTTTAGCTGTATACAAGCAATTAGAGGTAAAGGGATGCTTGTTGGTCTATACATGCCAGAGCACGCGGCAAAACTAGTAGAAAAATTAAGGGATGAACATATTTTGGTTCTATTAGCTGGACCACAAGTAGTGAGGATTCTTCCACCGCTTACGGTTTCAGAGGAAGAATTGAACCAATTTATAGCCGGCTGTAAGAAAGCTCTTAGTCAAATGACTAGCTAAAAAAGAAGTAAGTAGCTGGTTGGAGAAAGCAAATATCTTTTTAACAGAAGCAACAAGAACGTGTGAATAGAGGAGGAATACCGGATGGCAAAGGGATATGTAGTGCTTGAAACAGGCGAAGTGTTTGAAGGGGAATGGATGGGGAAGGATCAAGAGACTGTTGGTGAAGTTGTCTTTAATACGAGTATGACAGGATATCAGGAGATTTTAACAGACCCTTCCTATGCTGGGCAAATCGTCACCTTTTGTTATCCGTTGATCGGAAATTACGGAATTAATGCTGTAGATAATGAAAGCACAAAGCTTCATGCTGCTGGAGTCATCGTAGCTGAGGATTGCAGTGAGCCTAGCCATTATCAAGCACAAGGAACGTTAGATGAGCACCTGCAGAAGGCTGGTATTCCAGGGCTAAGAGGAGTAGATACGAGGAGCTTAGTCCAAAGCATTCGTCAAAAAGGAGTAGTTAAGGGCTGGATTACCACGACAGCTCCAGACACAATTGACGCCGCACATTTAGAAGAAAAACTAGCAGAAGCAAAAGGCATTAATCAGGTTCCAAACGTATCAGTTAAAGAACCTACGGTCTACTTCAATTCTGGAAAGCATGTTGTTCTAATGGACTTTGGCTACAAGAAATCCATTCTAGATGCTTTGCTTGCTTACGGCTGTAAAGTAACTGTGATGCCCTATAATACGACTTTGGAGCAGGTTAAAGAGCTACAGCCAGATGGTGTACTATTGAGTAATGGCCCCGGGGACCCCATGGCGTTAGAGGAGCAATTTGTCCACATTAGAGACATTAGTGCTGCATTTCCTACGCTAGGAATTTGCTTAGGTCATCAGCTACTAGCTCTAGCCTACGGAGCAAAGACGGAAAAGATGCATTTTGGTCACCGTGGAGGAAATCACCCCGTTAAGGAGCTTGAAACAGGTAAGGTACGTATGACCTCACAGAATCACGGCTATGTTGTGCTAGAGGAAGGTATTGAGGAAACTCCTTTTAGCATTACGTACCTGAATGTTAATGATCGCACCGTTGAAGGCTTAAAGCATAAAGCCCTTCCGATCCAAACGGTTCAATTCCACCCAGAGGCTCACCCAGGTCCAAGTGATACGGCCTACGTATTTGAATCGTTTATACACGCCATGGAGAAAGAGACAGAAAGAGTAGGGGAAATGACTTATGCCGTTATGTAAAGAATTAAAAAAAGTGCTTGTAATTGGCTCTGGACCGATTGTCATCGGTCAGGCTGCGGAATTTGATTATGCAGGCACTCAGGCTTGTTTAGCTTTAAAAGAAGAAGGAATAAAAGTTGTTCTAGTAAATAGCAATCCGGCAACGATTATGACAGACCCTTCCATTGCCGATGAAGTGTATATCGAGCCTTTAACGGTGCAGGCATTGGAGCAGATTATAGCGAAGGAAAAGCCGGACGGAATGATCGGAACACTTGGCGGTCAAACGGGCTTAAACCTAACAGTAAAGCTATATGAACAAGGAATTCTAGAGAAGTATCAGGTTGCCCTGCTAGGAACGAGTGTGGAATCTATCAAAAAGGGAGAGGATCGAGATTTATTTCGCTCTCTAATGCTAGAAATTGGGGAGCCTATTCCTGATTCTACGATTGTTCACTCTGTTGAAGAGGGAGTTAGCTTTGTGACTGAGGTAGGCTTTCCTGTTATCCTTCGTCCAGCCTATACGCTTGGAGGTGAGGGTGGTGGTTTTGCCTATAACCAGGAGGAGCTAGAGGAGCGTTTAGCCAAAGCACTTGCGCTTAGCCCGATTCATCAGGTTTTATTAGAAAAGAGTATCAAAGGCTGGAAGGAAATAGAGTATGAAGTGATGAGAGACGATAATGACACATGTATTATTGTGTGCAACATGGAAAATATGGACCCTGTAGGGGTGCATACAGGTGACTCCATTGTTGTTGCTCCTTCACAGACACTAAGTGATGTACAGTATCAGCTATTGCGCAACTCTTCCTTAAAAGTAATTCGAGCGCTTAATATTGTTGGAGGATGTAACATTCAGTTTGCTTTACATCCAAGCTCTAACCAATACTGTATCATTGAAGTAAACCCAAGGGTTAGCCGCTCTTCAGCGTTAGCCTCTAAAGCGACAGGGTATCCCATCGCTAGAATGGCAGCTAAATGTGCGATTGGCTATCACTTAGATGAATTAATCAATCCGATTACGGGTAACACGTACGCGTCCTTTGAGCCAGCCCTAGACTATATCGTAGTTAAGCTACCACGCTTTCCCTTCGATAAGTTCAGTGAAGCAGATCGCAGACTTGGCACACAGATGAAAGCTACTGGAGAAGTTATGGCCATTGATCGTAGCTTTGAGGCAGCTTTACAAAAAGGACTACGCTCCTTAGAAATGAAAAATATCGGATTGCATCTTGCAGCCGTTGTAGGCTTTTCTGATGAAGAACTATTTACTCATATCGAGCAAGCTACAGATCTTAGAATCTTTGCCCTAGCGGAGGCTCTACGCAGAGGAACTGAACTGAACAAGCTTCATGACCTAACACAAATCGATTTCTGGTTCCTAGAGAAGCTTCAGCATATCATTCAGCTAGAAAAGCAACTAAAAGAGTTTAGCTGGGATACAGTTCCACTTGAGCTATTAGAAAAAGCGAAACGCAAAAATATGAGTGATCAACAGCTCTCAATGATTTATAACGTACCTGAGAAGATCATAAGAAGCAAATGGCAGGAGCTAGATTGGAAGCCTAGCTATAAGCTGGTAGACACATGTGCAGCAGAATTTGAAGCTGTAACGCCATATTATTATTCTACTTGGCTTGGTAAGGACGAAGTGCCTACTATTGAAGGGAAAAAGGTTCTTGTTATTGGTTCTGGACCGATTCGTATTGGGCAAGGGATTGAATTCGATTATTGCTCTGTCCATGCTGCATTGGCATTAAAGAAAAAGGGCTATAAAGCCATTGTTATTAATAATAACCCGGAAACGGTTAGTACGGATTATACGGTTGCAGATCGCCTGTACTTCGAGCCTTTAACAGTAGAGGACATTGTTCATATAGCAAAGAAAGAGCAAGCAATTGGTGCCGTAGTTCAATTTGGTGGTCAGACCGCTTTAAATGTGGCACAGGCCCTTGAAGAGGAGGGCGTTACCTTATTCGGAACGTCTCTAGATGCGATTGATCAGGTAGAGGATCGAGAACGATTCTATGCTTTATTAGCGAAATTAAATATTGATCATATTGAGGGGCAAACGGTTTTTGCTGCTGACACGTTAAAGAGCACAGCGCAGGAGCTAGGATATCCCGTGCTTGTTCGACCTTCCTATGTCATTGGTGGTCAAGCGATGTTTATTTTCTACCATGAGCATGAGCTTGAAGCGTATATTCAAAAGCTTGAAAAGCAGAAGGATGAAAGGATCTGGCCTTTACTAGTCGACCGTTATATGGCTGGTCATGAATGTGAGTTAGATGCTGTTAGTGATGGAGACAATATTGTTATTCCGGGTATCTTTGAGCATATTGAGCGAGCGGGTGTACATTCAGGGGACAGCACAACGATTTTTCCACCGCTTAACCTATCACAGCAAATAAAGGATAAAATGATCCAAATCACGGCTTCTATTGCCAGGGAGCTACAGGTCGTAGGATTGCTTAACATCCAGTTTGTTGTCCAAAATGAGCAAGTCTTTGTTTTAGAGGTAAATCCAAGAGCTTCACGAACGGTACCTATTATCAGTAAGATTATGCAGGTTCCGTTGGTAGAATGGGCAACGAGAGTTCAGCTTGGAGAGAAAGTATTACAGCTAAGCTCACATGTAGGACTTTTACCAGAGCCAGATTATTATGCTATAAAAAGCCCTGTGTTCTCCTATTCAAAGCTTAAAGGAGTCGATCCAGTGCTTGGACCAGAGATGAAATCAACGGGGGAAATCCTAGCATTAGGAAAAACAGTAACAGAGGCGCTAGAAAAAGGCTATGAAACACTAAGTACAGCGCTGCATGGCAAAGGAAAAGCAACACAGCTTAAAGCAGAGTCCTATGCTGTATTATGCTCCATAGCTGATCGTGAAAAGAAAGAGTCCTTGCCAGCTATCAAACACTTAATCCAGCTAGGCTATCGTATTGTTGCTACTGAAAATACAGCAAGGTTTCTTAAAAGCCATCATATAGACGTAGAAGAAGTAGAAAAATCAAAAGCAGTCATCCACGAGCGGTTGAAAAAGGGAGATGTAAAGCTGATTCTTAATATCCCTGAACAAGGACGTAAACTGGATACTCAGGGCTTTTCACTAAGAGAAAGTGCTATTCGCGAGCAGATTCCATGCTATACCTGCTTAGACACGTTAACGATGCAGCTTGATAACGAAACAGATGCAAACGTAGAGTATAGAAGCTTGAACGAATACTACGAACTCATCACTGTAAGCTGAAATGCTTGTTAGCGGTAATGCGGTAATTTTGTAAGCATAAAAGTGAATAATATTGATTCGTAGATAATTATTTTAAATATTTGCTGACTAAGTAAAAATGGAAAGGAAGGATGACCCGTGCAAAAGGTCGTACCACACCCCAGTAACAAGCAGGTAAAAAAAATAGAAGAGATGGTCGGTGCTCTTAAAGGAAAAGATTTCTTAACGATAGCAGAATGGACAGGAGAGGAAATCGTAGATACTCTTGAATTTGCTCTCCACCTAAAAAAGCTAAAGAAAGAAGGAGTGCCACATCCTTATTTACAAGGCAAGGTACTAGGCATGATTTTTGATAAATCTTCTACTCGTACAAGAGTCTCCTTTGAAGTAGGCATGCTCCAGCTTGGAGGTCATGCCATCTTCCTTAGCTCAAGAGATATTCAATTAGGTAGAGGGGAAACAGTACACGATACGGCAAAGGTACTATCCCGATATATTGATGGCATTATGATTCGAACGTTTAAGCATGCACAGGTTGAAGAGCTTGCCGAGCATGCAGATGTGCCAGTGATTAATGGCTTAACGGATACTCACCATCCATGTCAGGTACTTGCAGATCTAATGACTATTTTAGAGGCAAAGGGGAAGCTAAAAGGCTTAAAGCTAGCGTACGTAGGAGATGGATATAACAATATGGCTCATTCATTGCTAGAAGGTGCTGTAAAAGTAGGGATGAATATAGCTGTAGCTAGTCCTCAGGGCTATGAGCCAGATCAGCAAATCGTTCAGCAAACAATAGAGCAAGGAAGGCATACAGCAGCTACGGTTACGATAACGAACTCCCCAGAAGAAGCGGTGAAGGATGCAGATGTAGTTGTGACAGACGTCTGGACTAGTATGGGGCAGGAGGCAGAGACCCAAAAGCGATTAGCCGATTTCCAAGGCTTTCAGGTGAATGAAGAATTGTGCTCTAATGCAAAATCTGATTATATTTTTCTACATTGCTTACCTGCTCATCGTGGTGAAGAGGTTACAGCAGATATTATTGACGGCCCTCATTCAATCGTATTTGATGAAGCGGAAAATCGTCTTCATGCTCAAAAAGCTATACTAGCCGCGGTAATGGGTTAATTTTTTTCAAATCTATGCATAAATATGCATACAAATTGATAAAAATTTGGTATAGTAGATAGATAAGTCATTAGGAAAACACAAATAGGAAACTAATAGAGGTTCGTTAAAAGGAACATCACGAAAGGAAGAAGAAATCATGAGTAAACAAAAAGTAGTATTAGCCTATTCTGGCGGTTTAGATACATCAGTATGTGTGAAATGGATTCAAGAGCATTATGGCTATGACGTGATCGCTTTAGGATTAGACGTTGGAGAAGGAAAGGATCTCCAAGCGATTAAGGACAAAGCTCTACAAGTAGGAGCAATTAAAGCGATTATGGTCGATGCAAAAGAGATGCTTGCTAAGGATTACATCCTTCCAGCTCTTAAAGCAAATGCTATGTATGAAGGAAAATATCCTCTTTCCTCTGCCCTTTCAAGACCACTAATCTCTAAGCTGCTAGTAGATGTGGCGAAGGAAGAGGGAGCGGTAGCAGTAGCTCATGGCTGTACGGGAAAAGGTAATGATCAGGTGCGTTTTGAGGTTTCTGTACAGGCGTTAGACCCTTCAATTAAAGTGCTTGCTCCAGTACGTGAATGGGGCATGACTCGTGACGAAGAAATTGAGTATGCTGAAAAAAATGGAATTCCAATTCCGGTTAATCTAGATAACCCGTTCTCCATCGATGCGAATATTTGGGGAAGAGCATGTGAAGCGGGAGTGCTTGAGAATCCATGGAATGAGGCACCTGAGGCAGCGTTTGATTGGACTCAGCCAATCTCCGCTACACCAGATGAGGCTGAATACGTGGAAATTGATTTTATCCAAGGTGTTCCTGTTGCCTTGAACGGAAAAGAGCTACCTATCGTAGAGCTTATTGAAACCCTTAATGAGCTAGGTGGGAAGCATGGAGTTGGACGTATTGACCATATTGAGAATCGCCTAGTAGGGATTAAATCAAGAGAAGTGTACGAAAATCCAGCAGCCTTAATTCTTATTAATGCCCACAAGGAGCTAGAATTTTTAACTCTTCCACGTGAAGTTTCCCAGTTTAAAGCTACAATTGATCAGCAAATGGCTAAAATTATTTATGAAGGACTTTGGTTCTCACCGCTTAAAAATGCTTTAGATGCATTTGTTGATGAGACGCAGCAATATGTAAATGGGAAAATTAGAGTAAAGCTACACAAAGGACATCACGTTGTTGTTGGACGTCAATCGGATAACAGCTTATATAATGAAGCTCTTGCCACTTATTCCAAGGATGATGCATTTGATCATAACGCAGCCGTAGGCTTTATTCAGTTGTGGGGCTTACCAACAAAGGTATTCTCTCAAGTGAACGGGAAAGGTCAAACAGGTTCAGTCAAAAAAGAGCAGGGTGAGAAGGAATATGTCTAAGCTTTGGGGTGGAAGATTTACAAAAGAAACGAATAAGCTTGTAGAGGAATTTACAGCATCTATAGCATTCGATCAGCTTTTAGCTCTTGAGGATATCGAAGGGAGCTTAGCTCATGTCCAAATGCTAGGGGAGACTGGAATCCTTCCACAGGAGGATGTTGTTACAATTAAGCAGGGCTTGCTACGTATTAAAGATAAGGTACAGCAGGGTGAGGTCGAATTCCTTGTAGAAGATGAAGATATTCATATGAATATTGAGAGACTTCTGATCGAAGAGGTTGGTGCAGTTGGAGGAAAGCTGCATACGGGGAGAAGCCGTAATGACCAAGTAGCTACTGATATGCACTTATATCTACGTAATCGTACCCTTGAGTTCATTGATTTAGTCAAAGCGGTTCAGGAAGCGATCGTGAAGCAGGCTAAGGAGCATGTGGAAACGATTCTTCCTGGATATACGCACCTGCAAAGAGCACAGCCTGTTTCGTTCGCTCATCATCTATTGGCTTACTTCTGGATGTTTGAGCGTGATAAGGAGCGCTTACAGGACAGCTTAAAGAGAATTAATGTCTTACCTTTAGGTGCAGGAGCCTTAGCAGGGACTACGTTTCCTATTCAAAGAGAACGTGTAGCTGAACTATTAGGCTTTGATCATATTTATCCAAACAGCATGGACGCTGTTAGTGATCGGGACTTTATTGTCGAATTTCTAGGGATTGCTTCTACATTAATGATGCACATCTCTAGGCTATCTGAGGAGCTTGTCGTTTGGTCCAGTCAGGAATTTCAATTTGTCGAGCTAGATGATTCCTTCTGTACAGGATCAAGTATTATGCCACAGAAGAAGAATCCAGATGTTCCTGAGCTACTTAGAGCAAAGACTGGAAGAGTTTACGGAAATTTATTCGGGCTATTAACGGTGCTAAAAGGCTTGCCGTTGGCTTATAACAAAGATATGCAAGAGGATAAGGAAGGCATGTTTGATACAGTAGCCACTTTAGACGGTTCCTTACGCTTACTTGCTCCAATGATTGAGACAATGACAGTGAATACGGATAAAATGAAAAGTGCCGTTCAGCAGGATTACTCTAATGCTACAGATATCGCAGATTACCTAGCCAAGAAGGGTGTCCCATTCCGTGATGCTCATGAGGTCATTGGTAAAATTGTGCTTTATGCGATTCAGCATAAAAAATATTTATTAGATTTAAGCATGGAGGAATATCAGGAGTTTCATGCTGAATTTCAGGAGGATATTTTCTCTGTCTTAGATCCTACCAACGTTGTTGCTGCTAGAGAAAGTGCTGGTGGAACTGGCTTTGTACAGGTTAAGGAGCAGCTAGGAAAAGCTATAGAGTTACTTAAATAGGTCGTTTATTTTTTGATTTACTCCTATCCTAATCTATAGGTTCTGAATCAAAAAAACTAAAAATCCTAGGGAGAGAATAATTCTCCCTAGGATTTTCTGTTAAATTCCAGATTCATAATGGATCTCAATTGTGGAGGAGGACATGAGAGAGTCAATAATTTTTTTGCGTTTACCAACTTCTTCAATGGAAGCTCTAACGTCCTCTAACGGGCTGACCTCCCTACCTGCAGCCTCCATTTCTTCTTTATAGGCTTCATATTCAGCTTCTATTTCACCTTCATCCAATGTGACCTCGTCATACTTAGCCATAAAATAATCTTCTATCTGATAGGACTCAGCAAGGTTTTGCTTCACATCTTCTTCGGTCATATTATACGTCTCTAGGAACTCAGTAAACTCGTCTTCCCCTTGTTGACCTATAATGCTGTCAAATTCAGCTTGAATTTCTTCTTCTGAGAGCTTATATTCCTCTGAATCCTGCAAAAGCACCTCAGTCTCAATAAGATGGTCAAGAGTGGTTGAGTAAAGGAGTTGTTGTTGCTCCTCATCTAATTCTGAAAGATCTGCTCCTAAGGAGTTAATAGCATTTAATTGGGTTCGTTTCTCTAGCGTTTCCATCGTAATGGCTTGTCCATTAACTATTGCAGCCACTTCTCCGTTAAGATCTGTATCTTGTCCAGTACCATTGTCTTCATCGTTGCTGCTACCTTCTTCTATTTCTCCGGGAGGTTGAGCAGCGTCGTCTCCCTCCATATTTTGATCATCTGATGTGTTGCTACAGGCTGTAAAAATAAGTGTCATAGCTAGTAGTAAAAAAAGAAGTGATTTTTTCATGTCCTGCTCCTTTCGTTTAGGGCTAAACAAAGCTTTTCGTCCTGCTGGAAACGTTTCTGGGGGCATGTCATACTGATAGACTGCACTTGAATAGAAATGAAAGAAAGCAGTTTTTATCAGAGCCTTAGTCTGTAATCCCGCAAGACTTAAGTCTTAGGTAAATTAATGCTTTAGACTGTTTTAACATGATCTTCATATTTATATTCTATAATTAAGCATAGATTACTGTATGGAAAAAGAAATTAGGACAGGTGGGAACAATATTGAATCGTATGTTTCTCTCTTTACAAAACTTTGAGCAAAGAGTGTTTTATTGGTGCAATCACCGTATAAGACATACGTTTTTAGACCAGCTTCTTCCTATTATTACCCATCTTGGTGGTGCAGTATGTACAATTGCTATAACTTTACTATTGATAGTCATGACTTCAGGAGAGTGGCAAGCAGCCGCTATTCAGAGCTTAATCGCTCTTACACTTAGTCATATTCCGATAGCTATACTAAAAAAACTATTTAGACGTAAAAGACCTTATCTCGCTATAACGGATGTGAATGTGTGTAAAAATCCATTACAGGATTACTCCTTTCCATCGGGTCATACAACCGCCATTTTTGCTGTGGTCACACCTTTCATTTATGTTGCACCTTTTTTGCTCTATGTATTAGTCCCAATTGCAGGCTTAGTAGCTTTATCACGTATCTATTTAGGCCTACACTATCCCTCAGACTGTATTGTAGGTTTTTTGATTGGTACGTGGACAGCCGTATTAACCTTTTCTTTATACAATAGCTTTCTAGGCTAGAAGGTAAAAAAGAAAAAAAGAGAGAATACATCAATTAAAACGTAGAGGGTGATTATGGTATGAGGAAAAAAAGAGTTCTGATTTTATCAGAAGGCTTTGGTGCAGGGCATACTCAGGCAGCTCAAGCACTAGCAGCTAGTCTGACAGAGCAATGTCCTGACGTGCGTACAAGGGTGATTGAGTTAAGCTCTTTTATAAGTCCCGTGTTTACCCAAAAGATTGTAACTCTATATCGCAAGACAATTGTTTCTCACCCACTTCTTTTCGGAAGGCTTTACAAACAGCAAGGGAAAAAAGCTTTGCGACCTCTTTTTCAGCTTATGCTACACCGTATCTTCTATACAGAGGCAGCTAAGCTCATACATGCTCTGCGTCCAGATTTGATCATTAGCACGCACCCGTTTCCGAGTATTGTGATTTCAAGGCTTAAAAGGCAGGGCTTAAAGATACCTCTTTGTACAGTAATTACGGATTATGATGCCCATGGATTTTGGGTGACCAAAGAGGCTGAGCATTTCCTGGTTTCATCTGATGAGGTTTGTGAACAGCTTATTGGATTTAATATTCCACAAGAAAAAATACAGGTAACGGGAATTCCGGTACATCCTAAATTTTGGAGAAAGAACAATAAAGAATCTATAAAAGTAGAGCTAGGTCTGCAGGATATGCCAACCCTTCTAATGATGGGGGGAGGCTGGGGCATTGTACAAAACGAAGAACTGTTAAAAAGAGTTGTGCAATGGAGAGAGCATATTCAATTGATATTTTGTACAGGAAATAATGAAAAACTCTTAACAAAACTAAAAAATGATCCCGAATTTCAGCATAAAAACGTTCACGTTCTAGGGTTTGTTAAGCATATTGATATGCTTATGGATGCGGCTGATTTATTGCTGACCAAACCAGGAGGAATGACATGTACGGAGGCTTTAGCGAAACGTCTACCCATGTTACTTTACGATCCGATACCAGGTCAAGAGGAAATCAACTGTCAACACTTTGTGCATAAGGGCTATGGAAAAAAATTAGAATCTTTAGACATGCTTGACCATAGCATGCATGCTTTATTAGAGAGCTATTCCATGGAAGAGCGTTTAATTGTTCCTATTGTCAATAAAAAGATATCAACCTATAATCCTAGCGCGAGTACAGATGCCATCATACAATTGTTAACTAGAAATATTTATTCCTCAGCTATCTAAGCTATACAAATGATTAGGATGAGCTGTGACTTTTAATACTAGAGCAAATCTAGTATTTTTGTTTTTTATTCTATTTCATGTAGTGGTAAGGTTTGTTAGTTAGCTAGATTGGGAAAATGTACATAGTACAGGATGAGAGTGTGACGGGCACCTCCTTCTATAAGAAGACGAATAGATATATTAAATCTGCAACCTTTATTATTGCGATTATTCTATTATGCAGAAATTGATTAGATCAAAGGAGAGGATATGAGTGAACAAAAGGAAACAAATAATAACTAATATAAAAAAATCATTTTTGTTTGCACTTATTGGTTGTTTAGCGTTTGGCTTGATCCTACCAACATCAGCAAGTGCTAATACAGTTCAAGTGTATGTAGGAGGAAACATGGTACAGTTTTCTGATACGACACCAGTTATTCAGGATAATAGAGTTCTAGTACCAATAAGAGCTATTGTAGAGGCGATGGGTGCAAAGGCTGATTGGAACTCTGCACAGAGAAGAGCAGAAATAAGTCTTAACGAGCGTAAAGTACATGTTCCCTTACAATTACCATATATTCAGAAATATCAATCATCTAATGGTGGAACCTATTCACATGTTTTAAACATTGAGACTCCTTCCACCCTGCTTCAGAATAGGACAATGGTTCCACTTCGTGCGGTTGGTGAAGCACTTGGATATCAAGTGGAATGGAACAGTACGACTCAAACTGCAACGTATACACAGGGCTTGAGACAATCCACATACACTCAGTACGGCATAATCGGTGATATCAGTGAGCTTCAACAACGTGAAATCGATGTGTTTTGGCAAGTGAATCAAAAAAGAGCAGAAAACAATGTGTCCCCTCTATCTCTGCATATTCCTTTGAGCAGAGTAGCTAAGGAGAAATCAAGAGACATGCATAGTGAGCAATATTTTGACCATACATCACCAACATATGGTTCCCCTTTTGATATGATGCGCCATTTTGGAATCTCCTTTCAGGCTGCAGGTGAAAACATTGCTGCTGGATATCAGCAGGCCGATCAGGTTATGAATGGTTGGATGAATAGTGATGGTCATCGTAGAAATATTTTAAGCGACAACTTCAGCTTTATTGGTGTAGGTTATCATTATGGAAACTCAGGATATAATCACTATTGGACACAAATGTTTATGAAATAATACAATAAAAAGCCGGGTCTCCCGGCTTTTTATTGTATGATCAGAATTATAAGTACAGGTAGATAGTATAAGAAAAAATATTAAAATTAAGATATTCGATCAAATACTTATAGCCAAAATTCGAAAAATAATGATAAAATAAATGCAGCAAATAGACAGTAATTAAAGTAAATGATGAAAGGAGTATGGAACTTGAAAAATAGACGATTGCACGGCAATCAGTCTCAAACACGTACTGAAAAGGAAATGGCAGCTCAGAAAAAAAAGAATCACTCCTTAGACTCTACACAACAGCATGCCGCCACTCAGCTTAAGGCTATACTTAGCTATCCCAACCAGACACTTACATCCTCCAGTATAGCTATAGCCCAAAGGGCTATAGGAAACCAGGCTACATTACAGCTCCTTGAATCTTACTCACAATTGAATCCAACATCTCAGCATATTCAAGTACCTATGAGCCCTGGTGCTCAGTCTACTCAGTTACAGTCAGAAGAGCACATTCAACGAAAAACAGATCCTATGCAACGTGTTGAGCTTGATGAAGAGGAATTGCTACAGCCTAAGACGATTCAGCGTAAAGAAAATCAAACAGGCCTTCCGGACCAGCTTAAAGCTGGGGTTGAAAGCCTATCAGGTATGGATTTATCAGATGTTCAAGTTCAGTATAACTCGGACAAGCCTGCTCAGCTTAATGCGTTAGCCTATGCTCAAGGAAATCAGATTCATGTTGCCCAAGGGCAAGAAAAGCACCTTGCTCATGAAGCCTGGCATGTCGTGCAACAACGCCAGGGTAGAGTTAAACCTACTATGCAGTTTAAAGAAGGGGTCCCAATTAATGATGATCGCGGATTAGAGCAGGAGGCAGATCGCATGGGAGCAGAAGCTCTAAAGCTTGGGGAGGAAATGGACAGATAGTACTCAGGTGTTTTAGCTGTATGTGTTTTTTTGTGCAATTTGCGAATTTTGTCAAAATGAGGCGATGTTTTGGAAATATATCATTGTGCAGAGGAGCATATGGATGAAGAGCTTAAGCTCTTGGACTTAAGAATAAACCTTCATTTGACCTATAAAAAAGCAGCAGAAGATAATCCTGCCATGGATCATTTAAAGGGGCTCGTTCTATTTGAAGAGGAAATCAGACGGTTACTTATAGAGGAAGAAGCTACCTCTTTGGAATACATTCAAGAATTAAGGGAAGAGATTGAACACTTTGAACAGTTGATCGCACACAAAATAGAGCAGAGTAGGGCAAATCAGCTTCATTTACCATTGGCTTATTTGGTTGAAGAGTTTCAACTGAGCCCATTTGAAAAAGAGCTTCTTATTCTTGCTGTAGCTTTTGAGAAGCATCGTAAGTATGAAAAGATTTTTGCCTATTTGCAGGATGATGTGACCTATAAAAGACCGACCCTTGATTTAGCTATGAAGCTCTGCCAATTAACAGAATTGGAACGAATTGAGGCTAGAGAGTCTATTTTGAAAAAATCTCGATTCATGACATTCTTATTGAGGATGGACGAAGAACAGTCTGCCTTGTCTTTTATGTCCAGAACCTTTCGATTAGAAGAGAGAGTAGTTAGCTTCTTGCTAAACTCAGACCAAATAGAAAGTTCAATTGCAGCATTCACCAATAGATTTAATCCTCTTCTAGATCAGCTTGAAGTTATCCAAGCTGTACAAGCAGACAATGTCCAAGATCATATTAATCAATTTATGTCCTCCCACTTACTGTGCAGTAAATCTAATAGCCCATTATTCTTCTTTCACTTGTATGGTCAAAATGGAGTGGGGAAAAAGCTGCAGGTTAAGCAATATGCTAGAAACATAGGCCAAAGCCTCATATTAATTGATTTGAGAAAAATGCTTCTGGAGGATGGCGATTTTCATCAAGGGTTACTTTCCAGTATAAGAGAGTCGATTCTACAGAAGGCAATTCTTTGCTTTTATAATGCTCACGTATTATTTTCTCCTGCGACCATCGATCTGACTGAAGAAAAGAGAAAGCTGTTGTTTGTGCAAGAGCTTGAGCAAGCTAATATAAAAACACCTGTCTTCATATTAGCTGATAAACAGCTTAAGCCTGTTGAAATGACAAGGAAGTATGGCTTTATTGCGATTCACCTCAAAACCCCCGAAATAGCAGAAAGAAAACTGATTTGGGAGGAGCTTTCTAAAGCTTATCCGTTTGAACAAAAGATAGATTGGGGAGGAATCGCAAGTAAATTTCGATTTACATTTGGACAAATTGAAAATGCTCTTATCCAAGCTCGACATTTAGGGCAATGGAGAAATACTCAGGGGTCCTTCTTTCTTACGTTAGAGGATCTTCATCAAGCTTGCTATATGCAAGTTGAGCATGGCTTAGAGGGTAAAGCGCAAAGGGTGGATCCAAGGTATTCATGGGATGACCTGATTCTCCCCGATGAGCAAAAAATGGAACTAAGAAATGCTTGTAATCAGATTAAATATAGGCATGTAGTCTATGGAGCTTGGGGCTTTAATCAAAAACTAGCCTACGGTAAAGGATTGAGCTTACTCTTTACTGGCCCACCAGGTACAGGAAAAACAATGTCGGCGCAAATCATAGCCCATGAGTTAAACCTCCAGCTGTATAAAATTGATTTGTCTCAGGTCATTAGTAAATATATTGGGGAGACAGAGAAAAATCTACAGGAGATTTTTGCTCAAGCGCAATCCAGCCACGCCATCCTGTTTTTTGATGAGGCAGATGCTTTATTCGGAAAACGCTCTGAGGTGAAGGATGCTCATGATAAATACGCTAATATTGAAACATCCTACCTCCTGCAGAAAATTGAGGAATATGAAGGAATTTCTGTTTTAGCGTCGAACTATTTACAGAATATTGACGAGGCTTTTCTACGCAGGATTCAGTTTGTCATCAAGTACCCTTTCCCTGATCAAGCTTATCGCCAGCAAATTTGGGAATCTCTATTTCCGAGCTCAGCGCCCCTCAGCACTGACTTAGATACGGTCTACTTAGCTGAGAAGCTAGAGCTATCAGGGGGTCAAATTAAAAATATTGTTGTAGCTTCTGCTTTTTTGGCTGCAGAGCAAGAAGAACCAATAGGGATGAGGCATATCATAAAGGCTGCCAAACATGAGGTACAAAAATCAGGCAAAATTTTTCTGCTAAATGAGCTCGAAACCTACTAATCTTGTACACCTAGGAAGGAGGGATTATTATAGGAGATTACTCGGTAATGGCCGACGCCAGCCGTTCTATTGTTCAGTTGCTTGTAGAGCACATGGTTCCGGAGCCGATTACCCAGCCAGAACGAATAGGTTTAAGTCATCCTTCAGATAAAGGGGATTTACAGCTATCTTTATTTCTTTATCATATCTCAGAAAATGGGACTCATCGCCAAACGGAGTCAATTCGGCGAGGGCATGATCAGCTACAGCATCCACCGATGAGCGTTGATCTGCATTATTTAATTACTGCTCATTCATCAGCTGAGCTTCAAGCTCGTGCGTTAGATGAACAAAGGATTTTAGGACGAGCCATGCAGGTTCTATATGACCATTCTATTCTAAGAAGTCCGAATCTCATGGGAACATTGGCTGAGAAAAATGAAGTCCTACGCATTGTATTGGAGGAGTCAAACCTAGATATAATCCAAAACTTTTTTCCAGATACACCTTTTAAGTTAAGCCTAGCTTACACCGTAGGACCAATCCAAATCGATTCTAGAAGGATTCAAACCACAAAGCGAGTTTTGGAGAAAAATATTCATTTACAGGGGTAGGGATGAGGTGTGACAGAGCTGCGTAAAGTGGTATGGCAAACGAGGTGCTCGATCGTTGTTCAATTAATAGATGCTTATACAGGAGGTACTCCAGTAGGGAATGATGCTGTAATCTACTTAGAAGGAAGTAGGCAGAGACCTATCCAAAAGGATCAAGGAACATATGTCTTTACAGATTTACCAACAGGTACATACAACATTACCATTCAATCAGAGTATTACATGCCTGCCCGAAAAGAGGTTATTGTAGAACAGCACTCGGAGAATAAAAATGCTTATAGTGTTACTCACATTGTTCTCTTCCCTACTCCAGCTTATCCTGTACACCAAGGAGCTACAATTCTAAGAGCGATGCTCAGAGATTCTAATGGGGCTCCTTTATCTGGGGTGCTTGTAAGAGCCATGATGAGGTCAAGAGAAGCATCCATAGCTAGATTGTCGCGGGACGCTACCAAGGCTTCCGATCAACTGTTCATCAGTCAGGTACAGGGTGTTATAGCTGTGGGAGATCAATATACTCTTCAATCCTCAATACAAGAAAGTGAAGTGACACAGGGGGAGTGTCAGATTGCGCAGATAATGGAGGCTCAAAAAAAGATTAAGCTAGTCAATCCTTTGACAAAGGCAATGGAAAAAGGGACATATTTACTCCCCATTGTACAGGCTTATAGTGACTCAAGGGGGGAGCTTTTAGTCATTTTTCGCAGTACCAGACTAAGGGAATTTGAAGCTACTCTAAGGATTAGCTATCTTGATCAAAGCATAGGGAAAGAGGTGAGGATCTTAACGGGGGACGTCCATCAATTAGGTGCGATCACATTACCTAAATAACTTTTGATGCAAAGGGTTTATGAACGTAAATACTAACTATTAAGCTTGTAAGGGAAAGGGGGGAAGCTTCAAGTGTCATGCTACTTGTGACGATTTGAAGCTAGTGAAGGATGGCAGAATATTTATCTCCAGGAGTATATGTTGAGGAATTTGATAGTGGCGGACAGCCCTTAGAGGGATCAAGTACAAGTACGGCTGGTTTTATCGGGTTAGCCCAAAGAGGAGCCATTCAAGGACTGCCAGAGCTTATTACTAGTTTTGCTGATTTTAGGAGATTATACGGTAGCTACCTATCCGAAAATGAATTTGGTGAATATAGATTTTTAGCGTACGCTGTGGAGCACTTTTTTATTAATGGTGGATCAAGATGCTATGTGATGAGGGTTGCCCCACCTAATGCTAAATCGGCAAGCAATGTATCGGAGGGATCTGAGGGGGGCGCAGTCTTACATATCACAGCTAAAAACCCCGGCGCCTGGGGCAACCAAATCCGTATAGTGCTAGAGCCGGATAGCAAGGCAAAAACACAAATCTATGATGTGCTTGAGGGGAATACGTATCGTGTTAAAAATAGTGCAGGCTTCAATGCTGGGGACGTTGTTTCCTTCATTGATGGAGAATCGGTTGTTTACAACAGAGTTGTTTCCGCACAGGATAATGAAATTAAGCTAAAAAACGCTCTAGAGGGCGATGTGGTAGATCAGAATTTATTGCCAGAAAAAATCCTAGCTACATCAGAGTTTAATATCCACGTTTTTTATGGGGACGAGGCGGAGACGTTTGAGAAGGTTTCTCTTAATATTTCTGCTCCAAATTATATCGATAAGGTTCTAGCGCGTTCCGCTATCGTTAATGTTAGTGTACAGGCTGACCACCTAGATCAGGAATCGATTCTCCCACCTGTGCAAGTTATTTCTGGGGGAGAGGCAGTCCTGCTTTCCTATCAGATTACACTTAGTGGTGGAAGTGATGGCTCAGCAGGTCAGCTTTCAGCAGCCGATTATAATGGAGAAGACCTTGGGCCTGGGAAGCGCTCGGGTATTCAAGCGTTTATTGATAACGAAGAGGTTAGTATTATTGCGGCGCCGGGAATTACGGACCCTAACGTACAATTAACCCTAGTAGCTCATTGTGAAAACGTAAAAAGCCGCATAGCGGTACTGGATATACCACGTGATAAAACGAAAGTTGCCGATGTATTAACCCATCGTAACATTTTTGATTCAAGCTATGCGGCTATGTATCACCCATGGCTACAGGTATTTGATCCGTTAGACAAACGGAATATTTATATCCCACCGTCAGGCTCAGTTGTAGGTGTCTTCTCACGTTCAGATCAAACACGTGGGGTGCATAAAGCTCCTGCAAATGAAGTGATTAGAGGGACAGTAGGATTAGACGTTCAGTATAACAAAGGGGAGCAGGACATTCTTAATCCTAAAGGTGTTAATCTTATTCGCACATTTACAGGACAAGGAATCAGAGTGTGGGGAGCAAGAACCTGTTCGTCGAATACGCTTTGGAAGTATGTCAACGTAAGGAGATTATTTATCTTCTTAGAGGAGTCTATTAAAAACGGAACGAACTGGGTTGTTTTTGAGCCGAATGATGAGCAGCTATGGGCGAGAGTTCATCGCACCATCGATGCCTTTTTAACTAGAGTTTGGAGAGACGGCGCTTTAATGGGTAGCAGTCCTTCTGAGGCCTTTTATATTAATATTGGTCGCAGTACGATGACCCAGGATGATATTGATAACGGTCGACTGATTTGCGTAATTGGAGTAGCCCCTGTTAAGCCGGCTGAGTTTGTCATCTTTAGAATTACACAAAAAACGAATGAGGAATAGGGGTTAGAAAGGAGAATGCTAAATGGCTGCTGAAAGAAAAGATCCTTACCGGAATTTTAGATTTAGAGTAGAAATAGATGGATTTCAACAGGGGGGCTTTAGTGACGTATCAGGCTATGATGCAACTGTTGATGTGATTGAATACAGAGAAGGCAATCAGGTGACGACTGTCTCCAAGCTGCCGGGCTTAACAAAGTATGGCAACATTACACTGAAACGTGGTGTGACCGATTCCTTGGAGCTATATAACTGGCTAAGTGAGTGTGTCAGTGGCAAAATTA
Source organism: Bacillus horti (assembly GCF_030813115.1). Lineage (NCBI taxonomy): Bacteria > Bacillati > Bacillota > Bacilli > Caryophanales > Bacillaceae > Caldalkalibacillus > Caldalkalibacillus horti. The sequence goes on from NZ_JAUSTY010000009.1 coordinate 103,369, forward strand.
CAAGGAAATTAGTGACTATTATCGCCCTTGATGAGGAAGGGAACGATGTAGCAACTTGGCAGGTTAGTGAAGCATGGCCAACAAAATATAGTGCGCCAGACTTTAAGGGGACAGGGAACGAGGTTGCGATTGAATCTCTAGAAATTGCTCACGAGGGCATGCAGAGAACAAAATAAGAATGAGTTTGTCCTACGGATGAGTTCCGAATGACAGAATAATGAAAGCTAATATCTGGTTAAAAAGTCACTTCTTTTGGAAGAGCTACATGTTCATTTTAAGAGAAGGGACTTTTTAAACCTACTATGAACTAGAATGGAGTGTCGGCCAAATGGCTTTTCAAACAGAATTTTCTTTTGATTTACCAAAGGGTTTCGTGGATGAGGAAGGTAATCTTCATAAAAAAGGTAGGATGCGCCTTGCTACTGCAGCGGATGAAATTTTACCTATGCGTGATCCGCGCGTTCAGCAAAACCCAAGCTATCTAACGATTATTATGTTAGCCAGAGTTATTACAAAGCTCGGGGATCTGCCAGGAATCGATACGAAAACGATCGAGAGTCTTTTTACAACTGACCTTGCTTTTCTACAAAATTTCTACCAGCGTATTAATGAATTAGAAAATCCGAATCTGAAAACTCAATGTCCGAAATGTGATCATTCCTTTGAGGTGCCGCTGGATTTTTTAGAACTGAGCAGGGAGGCATAGTAAGCTACCCAATCGATAAAATCTATGAAGAGGTTGGTTTCATAGCCTATTATTTCCACTGGTCTCAGGAGGAGATCATGAATATGGAGCATCGCGATCGCCGAAAATGGTGTGATGAAATATCTAAAATTAATCGTAATGTCAATGGTGTCGAAGAAAAGAAAAATCCATTTGACGTGTTTAGTTAGAGGTGAAGAAAAAAGTGCCAATAAATATGAGTATGCCCCGCAGGAATGTCATGGGTTCCTTTAGATTTTTTGTGGAGCTAGGGGGAGTTTTCACGGCAGGTTTTTCGGAGGTCACAGGCTTACAGACTGAGCAGGAGCTACATCAGTATTATGAAGGTGGGCTTAATGAGTATCCTCATCAGTTTCCTAAAAGAATGAAGTATTCTAACCTAGTACTCAAAAGGGGAATCTCCCATTCAACCTTACTGTGGGAATGGTATATGAGCGTACAGCCTGGCCAGTCCTTTAGGCGTGATGGAGCAATTATCTTAGTGGATCGGTCTGGCATGGAAATATGCAGGTGGAACTTTACGGGTGCCTATCCCATCAAGTGGTCTGGACCTGATCTTAATGCCACCCGTAATGAGATTGGGATCGAGTCTATAGAATTGGTCCATACTGGCTTAAAGGCTATTTACACTAAATTAATTTAAGCTGGAGTGAAGGCTAACGTATACTGTTTAGGAAGTTTGGCTAAGTGAGGAGAAACGATATGAAGATAAGCAAATGGGTTATTAAAAGCACCAGTATTCAACCCTCCTTAAAAAGAATAAGTATCTCTAATTCAGGCTTTATTCATCGTATTCTAAACAAGTATTCGAATATAGAAAAAAGTTATTTAGGGCACTTAGCTTTATTTTTCTTAAAGCATTTACGTTCAGGATCAGGAGACTTAACTACTGCATATCATCAGTTTGTTCAAATCTTACAGGTCTTACAAGTAGGAGAGCAGGCTTCAAAGATAAAGGAAGGCTACTATTCTATTAATCAAGAAGTTTTCATAGATAATCATTCTAATTCTTATTCCTTTTACTCAGATGTTAGCAACACACTGAGACAAACCCAACGATTAATGAAGAATCTATCACCTATACATAGTAATGATCGGGCTTATTATAATCACTATATTCACTCAGTGAACCTAAATGCATTATCTATCAAACAGATAGTAATGAGACAAAATAAGGTCACTTTAGAAAATTTGAAAGAAATAGAAAAGCTATCAAGGAATGAGAGCTTTTCCCTTCATCTTGCTTGGGTTCATGGAATTTTTAGCCGTCATAATTTGTTTGCCATTAAAGCTATTAACCAATTTCAGGAACGCTTTCTTTCAGACGATCGCAGAGAGAATAGATGGACTCAGGGTGAAAATAGCTGGACTATTGAACGTAGTTATGAACATCAGCTTAACTATCAAATGAATGACTTAGAGCTTATTATAAAGAATATCAATTTGGTAGATGATCACGAGTTTATTTTTCCCGCGCATCGTATTTCCAAAGCCGTTGAAGCTATAAGGTCAGATAGAAGTAAGATTTTAGCATTGCAAGAGTCAGCGGTGTATAAAGAAAATTCGGTTTTGTTCAAGAAAAGTACTGATACAGGTCTGAATGAAATTGGCTCCTTTTCTATAGAGACAGGTTCATTATTTAGCCACTTAGATCATGAGCATTCGCTTATGCAAGTCATTCATTGGAAAAGGTTTATGCGCTTGACGTCTACAGATTTATGGCGTCAGTTAGTATTAGCTAGAGAAAGGAAGCTATTATTTACACAAGTATTGAGTTTAGAGCAAACCGAACACTCTAGCTTAGCTGCTATGTCAGCTGGATTGGAAGATCATAGCAGCCCCGAGTTTAAAAATAGTCTGGAACAGAAAATTAGCTACAGGCTTTCAAGGTGGATAAATCAAGCAAACATAGTCGAGTCTATTCAGAGTTTGAGGAACGTAAACCGTTTTGAACGTACAGGTCGAATCATTTGGATGAATAGACAGCAATCTGTAAGGATTTCAGAACGCTTTAAAAGCTATCTGATTAAGACTAGTCATAATCTTACAAGTAGCTCCTATTGGATGAACAGATTGGAGCTTATACACAGCAGTAAATATCTAAGCAGGGTGAATCATTTAGAAGAGGGCAATAGCAGAGCTAATGTTGTTCGAAGTAAAGAAAGAAAACACAGGAATGACCTTATAAGTACCATTAAGCGAGAAAACAGAACTGATGTCATACGGAGTGAAGAAAGTATACACGGAACTGATCTCATAAAGAGTTTGGAAAGTAAAAACAGAACTGAGCGTACGCTTAATGATGAGAGCCAGAATAGAGTTGATTTCTTAAGAAATTTTGCGAGTCAAAATACAGTTAATTTCATAAGAAATATTGAGAGTCAAAATAGAGTTGATTTCACAAGAAATATTGAGAGTCAAAATAGAGTTGATTTCACAAGAAATTTTGAGAGTCAAAATAGAGTTAATCTCACAAGAAATATTGAGAGCCAAAATAGAGTTAATTTCATAAGTAACTTCGAGAGCATGAATAGGTATGACTATATAAATAACTTTAAAAGAGAGAATAGAGTTTTTTTCACCAGTCATATAGATAGTTTCAGTGCATCTAAGCCTATAAGTAAAAAAGAGAACTTAGATATTTCAGTGCTTACTAGGAATTTTAAGCTGATAGACAGCTTATCGAATAGAGCTGGATTAATGAATCCAGCTAGTAAAGTTCAAGGGGTTCTAAAGCAATTATACAGCTTCCACCAGCGAGGCAGTCTGAAGATACTAGCTAGCTTAACTCTGGACGGTCAAGATAGACTAGAGTATATACCTAGTCTTCGTAACAGGGATAGCTTAAAGATATTAAATAGCTTGGACCTTAATACCTTAGAGCTTATAGACTACGTTGAAGACTTAGGTAGCTTCAAGGGCGTAAACAAGTCTAAGCCTTTAACCATGCAGGAGTCTAAAAGGGAAGCTAAGCTTAGAAGTAATCTAGCAAGTTATTCAACAAGCATAAACAGGCTTGAGCTTATGAGCAGAGGAGTGTTTTCCAACAGGCTATATCGTGTATCCAATTTGGGTCTAGGAACACAAATAGAACTTTTGATCAGGTCAAACTATTCTAGTAGCCTTGATGTTGCTTTAAGTAACTTTGAATCTATTCATCGTATTCAACTCAAATACATACTTAATGACGAGATTAGAAGCAGAGTGGAGCAAAAGAACGGGTCTGTGTCCTTAAACAGAATGAATCGTCTAAACATTTTAGGGTTAGGGTTAGCTAGCAGATTTAAGCAAATTAGAAGCACTACTTTAATCCAACGTCTAGAGCGCATATTTAGCTCTACGTTCACAGATCGTTCTAACTCTATTAATAGACTTGAGCTCATTCGTAGCTCTGAACGGATCCATAATGAACTTCTAACAGCTGCAAGCTTAAGTCATACAACTGACCTATTATTAAACGCCGCTGCTAGAATAACTGGTATAAAAAAAAGGTTGAACGATCGTATGATAAGGAAGAACCGGGAGCCTTATTCATTTATACAGCAGGCATCAAAGCAAATGTTATACACAAATAGCTTCATTAAAGAGAATAAGCTTCATATCCTTCATCAGACTAATCAGCAGAATTTGCTTGAATCTAGCCTTCAATATAATTCTCAAACTACGTCTGTATCGAACAGAACGAGCCTTGGATTGAGTTTAGGGTCAATTGTGAGTAGCAAGCCTGCTAATTTAGGCACTTTATTAAAACTAAACAGGGTAGATCACTTGGACTCATTGAGGGAGTGGTCTGGAGTATCTAATATACAGGGGGCTATGAGTAGAAGTTTTAGCCTTGCCAATAAAGAATCTACCTTTGAAAGCCAAGTAGATGTCCGTCCAGCAGAGCTTCAATTCATGAGCGATCCACCAGATCCAGTTGTACATGCTGTTAAGCAAACGACTCAGCAACGAGAAACGGAACGCTCTACATCTATTGAAACTGACTCTACTAATCTTGTAGCCATTGATCACGCTAAAGCTCAGAAGCTTCAAATCATTGAAGAATTACATGAGAGGGTTGGGGAGCTACAAGGGAAGGTGCAGCATATTTCCACAGATCACGAGCGTTTGAAAATAGATGTTAGCGAGAATCATAAACAGACCTCCTTAGATCTCGATTCTCCCGACTTTAATCTGGAGGAGTTTATTGATCGAATTTACGTCCAGCTAGAAAAGAAATTTGAATTTGAAAGACAACGCAGAGGTTTATTTTAAGTAAAGTAAGGGTGATCAAGCATGTCATTAACCAAAGCACTAATCATTGCTGATTATGGAAACAGGAAAGAGGAAAAGATCGATGTTTTATTTAACCCTAATGAATATTCGCTAGATACGGAAAACGATTATACGTGGCATACATCAGCAGGTTTATCTATGCCTGTAGGGCAATTTATTAGCGGGAAAACCCCTTCTTTAACGATGGAGCTTTTTTTTGACACGTATGAATCTCAAAAGGATGTAAGGGATTATACAAAGAAAATTACGAAGCTGATGGCCATTGATTCTGATCTTCATACTCCACCGATGTGCAGGTTTGTCTGGGGCTCCTTAGATTTTCGTGGAATCGTCCAAAAGGTAGGACAGCAGTTCACCATGTTTTTGCAATCGGGAATTCCGGTGCGGGCCACGTTAAAGGTCACCTTCCAGCAGACAAAAACGGTCAAAGAGCAGTATCAGGACATACCCAGACAATCTGCAGATCGGACGAAGCAGAGAATGGTTCATCATGGAGAGCAATTGTGGATGATTGCGAATGAGGAGTATGAGGACCCAACGCTTTGGAGAAGTATCGCTAAGGCCAATCACATTTATAATCCTATGCAGCTCGAAAATGGAAAACGATTAATTGTTCCAAGGCTGGAGTGACAAGACAATGAGTAATTTAAAGCTGAGTACGAAAACATATTCCTTTCAACAACTAGAGGAGAAATATCGTGGCTTTTTAGCACCAGCGTTTCAGATATTGGTTGAAGGAAGTAATATTCAATTAGAAGGAATGGTTTTATCTAATGTAAAGGTGTCTACGTCTATTCAAGCTACAGCTGATACATTTTCATTCACTGTATCAAATGCTTTTGATTTCGGTAAAAGAGAGTTCGATTCCTCTTGGATAAACAAATATTTTTCACCCACTAAATCAGTAGAGATCAAGATGGGGTACGTAGATCGATTTGAAACGGTCATGGAAGGGATTATTACGAAGATTAGCTATGAGTATCCTAAAAATGGTCATCCCTCCATTCATGTAACGGGAATGGATCTATCCTTCTTGATGATGAGAGGGAAGAAAATTAAGTCATGGTCAGATAAATCTTATAGTGAGATTGTCACTGAAATTGGGGGAGATTACTCTCTCAAGCTTGATGTGGATAGCTGTCCCAAAACCAACAGTCATCATGTTCAAAACTTTAAGGACAATTTTAATTTTATAAAAGGGCTGGCCAAAGAGGTGAACTATGATTTTTCAATCGTCGGGAGAACGTTATATTTCAAAAAACCTTTAACCCAGGCAGCCTCAGTTATAGAACTAGAGTGGGGCAAGCATCTGCATAGCTTTTCGGCGACCCATGATATTAGTCAGCAGGTTAGTAAGGTGCATGTCTATGGTACAAATCATAAGAGTAAAGAGGTCTACTCTGGTGAAGCGGCTCAAATCAATAAGCTAGGCTCAAACGCGAAAACAGGTGCAGATTTGATGCGTAGCTTTGGGACGAATGCAGATGATTACAATAAGGAGGAGCTTCAATCTGCGGAAGAGGCTAAGCTTCGGGCAGAAGCGATTCTAAATGAGACGGCGATGAATTTAGTGCAAGGAAATGGTGAATGCATAGGTCTTCCGGAAATTCAAGCAGGCAGATATTTGAAGCTTGCAAAATTAGGACGACATCTAAGTCAGCCCTACCACATCCTTACGGTCACACATTCCATAGGAAAAACGGGATATACAACGAGCTTTACTTTTAGGGGGAATGCTATATGACACCTTTTTCAAGCTTTACAAGTGCCAATGCAGTCTCAAACCACCGTGTTGATGGCGTTATGATCGGAGTAGTAACAGATAACAATGATCCTGAAGGACTGGCAAGGGTCCGATTAAACCTTCCAGGCTTTACGGAGGAGAGTGAAACAGATTGGGTTAGAATAGCCACCATGATGGCGGGAAAGGATCGTGGTAGTTTATTTATTCCCGAGGTTGGTGACGAGGTTTTAGTTGCTTTCCATCTAGGAGATATTCGCTCCCCCTTTGTTATTGGAGCACTATGGACGGAGGAAAGTGAATCTCCAAAATCGGCAGAAGGAAATAATGTCCGTAAGCTGAAGTCAAGGTCAGGGCATGAAATTATTTTTGATGATGACGATGCGGAAGGGAAAGTGACGATTCTTTCTAGTAAAGGCCATAAGCTTGAGCTAGACGATAAAAATGATCAGCTGACGATCAGTGAGCAAAGCAGCAAAAATCAAATTGAAATTAAGGGTGGCTCCGCGAATGAAATTGTCATTAAAAGTGATTCCACTACTATTTCATTGGACGCACAGGGGCAGGTTAAGATAGAGAGCAATCAAAAGGTAACCATACAATCCGCAGATATTAATATTGAAGCGAAGGCCCAATTAAATCTAAAGGCCAGTGGAGCCATGAATTTGAAATCTGACGGACTTATCACTATTAAAGGCAGTATGGTCAAAATAAATTAAGGGGATTGATCCAATGGGCAAAAGCTTTTTAGGAAGGGGCTGGAAATTTCCAATTCAGGTTGATGAGACGACGGGGAGAATTATGACCTCGGAGTATGAGGAGGATATCCAAGAATCTCTACAAATTATTTTGCGTACCTCAAAAGGTGAACGAGTGATGCGTCCAGATTTCGGTTGCAGGCTCAGTGACTTCAGCTTTTCCGTCATTGATGAAACCACGATTCGACTTATGCAGACGAGTATCTTAGAGGCGGTACAGGCTTGGGAGCCTAGAGTGCATCAGGTAGAGGTTAAGATCGACCGCGATAAGGAAGAAATGGGGAAGCTTTGGATCAGGCTTACTTATGTGGTGCGTACAACAAATAACCTTTTTAATCAAGTGTATCCCTACTATATCTATGAAGGTGCGAAATAGGGTGAGAGTATGAAGGATGAGCACAAAATGAATAAGGGGAGCTTTAGCTCACCACTGATCAGTTCGAAGGATAGACAGGGATTGGTTAAGCAAATTAGGGAGCTTGCCCCGTATTATACTCCAGAATGGCGTTTCTCAGAGCATAATCCAGATGTAGGATCAACATTAGCTCTGACAGTAGCAGAGATGATGAATGAGAACATTAAGCGCTTAAACAAGGTTCCCTTTAAAAACTATATCGCTTTTTTAAATCTGTTGAATAGTCGTCTACAAGCTGCCAAGCCTGCCACTGCTTACGTTACATTTGAAGCGGTGAAGGGTGTTAAGCATCCTGTACATATTCCTAAAGGAACTCAGCTTGCAGCAACAAGAGAAGAAGAAAAAGTGATTTTTGAAACGCTAAGCAGTTTAGTCATTACTCCAGCCCGTGTAAGCCACTGCATTCAAGTATGTCCTAGCTCTGATCAAATCGTGCAGGGAATGGCAGGTGAGTCTGGTGGCTTGGATCAGAACAAAAATATGCAGGAGCATGCTCTATTTATAGCCCAAGATGATATGTTTAACGTAAGAGAAGCCACTTGGTTTACTATAACCCTTGAGAACAGAGACGCTAAATATACGGAAGCAAGCATGTATAAAAGCTTAGCGGATACTGGAATTACTGAGTGGCTGTATCCAACTGCAGAGGGTTGGATTCCTTTTACTGAGATACTTTATGATAATGATAGGCTCCTTCTAAAAAAGAACACAAAAGACAGAATTGTACGCTATCCGATAAATGGTCAGGACAGATTTTGGATAGTCTGCAGGAAAAAGAAATTGTCAGATACAGATGAATCTCATGGACGCATTAGTCGACTTAGCCTTAAAGCAGAGTATGTAGATATAGATAATCAGGGTGGTAGCTTAGCTGAGCAGATTTTTCAGGATGACGTTGAATTAGATCAAGAAGGTTTCTTCCCCTTTGGTAAAACATTTGCCCCTTACTCTGTGTTTTATATAGGAAGCACAGAAGTTTTAAACAAAAGAGGTAGTAGGATTAGCATAACCTTTGATTTAAGTTTTCTGTCTCAGCGTTTGTATCCGAATGTAGAGCCTTATGTAGAGTGGAAGCTGCTAATGAAAAAGTCTACCTTTCATAAAAAGGAGTACCCTCCAATCAGTATTGCTAGCGTTATTTGGGAATATTGGAACGGGAAGGCATGGGTCAAGCTACAGACGAATGCTGGAAGTGAACGGGTGTTTCAAAATCCTGAGGGACAACAGGTGACCATTCAATTTATATGCCCTGACGATATGTATAGCTCATTTGTTAATGCCCATGAAAACTATTGGATTAGAGCTAGAGTTCTTGATGTGGAGCATTTATACTCACCCGATCCTGTTTACCAGACTCCATGGATAGAAAATCTGCGCTTATCTTATACATACAGTAGCCCTGTTTTACCACAGGCCTGTCTAACTTTAAATAATCTTTCTTATACGGATGAAACAGCAGCCTTACTTAGCTCTACAGGAAGCTTCAAGCCTTTTCATAAGCTTGATGTGAACTACCCCTCATTGTATATAGGGCTTGATCAAGCGCCGCTGAAAGGACCAATTAGTATGCTGATTTCCATTGCTCCTAAAAGCAAAGAACAACAGGTAAAGGGATATATTAATTGGCAGTATCTAGCTAATGAAAGTGGTAGAACGGTATGGAAAGTGTTACATGTTGTGGATGAGACAGAGCATTTTACCAGAAAGGGTATCCTTCAATTTTTTGGAGCCAATGATTTTAGAGAGCAAAGCTTATTCGGTAAGAAAGGGTACTGGATTAGAGCCAGCCATGTTAAACACAGTCACCAGCATGCAAATCATCAATGGGCAGTAACCCCTTTTATTCAAGAGCTGATGTTAAACGTAACAAAAGCCGTCCAACAAGAAAGAATCGTGTGGGAAATTCCTAGTAAAGTAAGCGGGTCTGAGGAATATCAATTGGAACATGGCAATGTACTAGAGGAAGAAGTTTGGGTGGAAGAAACGAATTCAATCAGCAAGGATGAAGTAGATGAGCTCTTCAATCGGACATCTGAGCAGATAGAGGTGCTTTATGATAGTGAGGGAAATATCCAAAAAGTATGGGTCAAGTGGTGCCCTACGGAGCATATTCTCGAATCCCTACCTACGGACAGACATTATGTCATACATCCACATTCTGGGAAGCTAAGATTTGGTGATGGTAGGCATGGAAGAGAACTACCTATAGCTAGTGAGGAGCAGCTAAAGGTTTCCTATAAGACAGTAAAAGGAAGACTGGGAAACGTAGCGGCACAACAGATTACTGAGCTGTTAAAACCGATTCCTTTTATTCAAGGAGTAATAAATCATGAGGCTGCTAGTGGTGGTAGTGACACTGAGAGAATGGAACAAGCAGTAAGGAGAGCTCCGCAAAGGATAAGGCATGGGGATCGTGCTGTTACGGCAGAGGATTTCGAGCAGCTTGTAAAGGAGAATTTCCCCTCCATAACACAAGTAAAATGCCTCTCTAATTACAACGCAGATTTAGTAAAAGAACCTGGTTCTTTAACACTAGTTGTTTTACAGCAAGGTGGCAAAATGGATCGGACGAGCTTTCCAGTCTATAAGAAGCAAATCGAACAGCTCCTCTTACAAAAAACAGCTAATGTCATCGCTTTTCCACAGCAAATTAAGGTCATTGAGCCGGTGTATGTAGAGGTTTCTGTTTATCTTTCTTTAGTCATACATCCAGATGAGGATCAAATAATGATTGAGGAGCAAGTGGAACGACGAATACGCTCATTTCTGCATCCTGTTACAGGCTATCTCCAGCAGCAGGGCTGGGAAATTGGACAGTCTATTCATCCTTCTGTTTTCTACAGCTTGCTTTCTTCCATTCGGGGAGTTGAATATATCGAAAGATGCACCTTAACGTTGGTAGGCGAGAAAAATGGAGAGAGAGTGGAAATAGATGAGCAACAGGCTGCAAAGCTACTTAATGGGATTATTTGTAACGGTGTTCACTCTATTCAGATTAGGGTTAAAGAATAAGCCCATATGACCAAATGTAATATAGAACAAAACAAATGAAAGGAGGGAATGATCTATGCTGAAGCTCCCCCATTTAGATGATCGGATGTACACCCAAATAGTTGAGGAAGCTAGGAAACGAATTCCTACATTAACGGATGAATGGACAGACCAGAATGCTCATGATCCTGGCATAACGTTAATGGAGCTGTTCTCATGGCTTATTGAAATGCAGCAATATCATCTTGATCAAATTACGAGTAAGCATGAGCGGAAGTACTTGAAGCTTATGGGAATGATACCTCAGCCTGCTCAGCCTGCTTCTGTTGACGTTTTTTTGAGTGGGGTAGATAGAAAGATATTCCTTCCTCAGGGCACAAAATTTGGAGCGAGAGATCAGATATTTGAAACGCTTGAAGAGCAATGGCTTTTACCTGTTGAGGTAGATAAAGTACTGGTTTGGTCAAAGGGAGAAGGTGTTGATTACTCGATTGCTAATGATCATGTGGGCTCTACTTATTTTGCGTTTGGGGACAAAGCGGAAAAAGGAAATCGCCTGTATCTTTCATTTCAAAGTGAATTACCTGTAAATGAGATTGTTCGACTATCCTTTTCACTCTATGAGAGCTACCCTGTTTCTATGATTAGAGGAAAGCACGATCCAGTAGCCATTCCCCCGGGTCGAATCTCGTTGTTTTATTATGGAAGAAATAATGACCATGGGACGGATTGGCTACCCGTAGTGGTTGAGCAAGATCAGACAAATCACCTGTCCTATAGTGGTTCGATAGATGTAAAGCTTCCTACTCAAATGGTAAGCAGGACGGTACATCCAGCAGACGATAAAAAGCGTTACTGGCTGTATGCTCAGGTAGATCAGTCAGGGTACGAGCTATCCCCTAGGATTGATAAGCTTGAGATCAATACGGTTCGGGCACAGCAAACGGAAACAGTGTGCCATTACCAAAACTTCTCAAGTACTGGACAAGGGAATCAAGCTTTTCTTTTAAAGCATTATCTTCATACTTATGGAAAGCTTGATGTCCAAGTTTATGAGGAGCAGGGCTGGAGGGATTGGTGTTGTATCCAGTCAGCTTCTGAAGGAGCGGGTGAAGAAAATACTTATGAGCTACAGGAAGTCCCACACAACCTGAAGCAGCTTGTATTCAGGGATGATCATCATAGAAGAGTACCTGAGCAGGGAAGAAATAATATTCGTGTACTAGCGTACGAGTCATCCAATTCCGAAGCTGTATGGTTAGGGAGAAGTAATGGTTTACCCTATCAACGGTTTGAGCTTCCAAGAAAAGGAGAGGGAACATACTTACAGAGGATTGAGATTCAGGTAGGATTCAAAGAGATAGAAACGAATGAATGGATCTGGCAGGACTGGATCAGAGTGGCAGACTTTGATCAATCCGGATTAAATGACCGTCATTATATCCTTGATCCTGAGGGGAAATTCATTCAGTTCGGTAATCATGAGCAGGGTCTTATCCCACCTAAGTCAGAGGAAAGAAATATTAGAATTACTTTTCTACAATTTGGTGGGGGTGAAAGAGGAAATATAAAGAGTGGCGTATTAGATCACATTATTGTTCCTACCCAGCAAGCTAAAGCTGTTAATGAACACAAAGGTAAGCCTCTGAAGATTGGGGGGAATCTTGAAGGGAGTCTTGGACAGGTTACAGCCATTAACTTTTATGATGCTAGAGGAGGTCAAGAAGCTGAAAGCATTGAAGCTGCTAAAAAAAGGCTACTTAACCGTCTGCGTCAGCCTACACGTACAGTGACGAATTCAGATATTGAAGCCCTCGCAAAACGTACACCTGGTGTACGAGTAGCAAGGGTAAAGGCCATTCCGCTCTATGTGAAGGGGCTACAGAATTATCCTCAGGAGAAGGTAGCTGGACAGGTTACTATTGTGGCAGTACCTTTCAGTGAACAGGAGCTTCCTGTTCCTAGCACAGGTTTCTTACAGACAATAAAGCAGCATTTAGAGCCTTTTCGTCTACTGACGACCCAGCTTCATGTTATTTCTCCTGAATATATAAAAGTCTCTGTTTATGCTGTACTTGTTGTTGATCCAGAGGTAAAGGATACGGGGAGAGTAATGGACACCTTACATACGCTCCTAAACCCTTATGATCACTTTGGGGAAGAGGGTTGGGATTTTGGTAAAGCGGTGACAAAAGCAGAAATGATTAGTCATATAAGTAAGGTTTCAGGTGTTGTCTATGTTCAGGATATATGGCTTAACGGAGAAGGAGGAGGCACCGTGAAGAATAGTAATGGAGATATTGTCATCCCCCCGCATGCTCTTGTTTACTCCGGTCAGCATGACATTACTCTGATTGGTCGCCAGGAACTCTAGGTATATAAAATTAACACGTCGAGTAAATAAACGAAAGACAAAGCATATAGTGACTAACTATGTAAGGAGGAGTGAGAATGGAGCAACGATTTTTTTCCTACAATAAAGGCTCTGATTGGAAAAATGGAAAAGCGTATAACGTAATGATCCACGGGAATGAACTAAGTGTTGAGCAGCAGGAAAAATACAGTACTGCTCTTATTCTACGCTTTGCCTTAACAGAAGTAAGAGGAAGGGTAACAGATTTTTCCTTGGGGGAAAGACATCAAATTCACCTACTAGATGAGGAATGGAACATTTGGAGCTACGATTGGCAAAATCATTATCAAGAAATACTGTTTCAGGCTAAGGATTACGAGCATTCGCCGTACACGATGATTGATTCTGTACAATCGGTTCTTTTTCTTGCAGATCCTCTTCTAGAAGATAAGCTATCCGCTTACTCAACAATAAATGGTCAAAAAATATGGGCCATCTCACAATGGAATCAAAGAAAGCTGTACCCACTAGCTATTCATTCTGATCATCAAAAAGGCCTTTATGTTCTAGTAGCAAAGGATATGGTTCAACAGGATGGGAAGTTGATTTGTCCTTCTGGTACAAGGCTTAGTGTACTGCACATTGAGTCTACCGGCAGGATTCTAAAAGAGTATGGGCTTGAAGGGTTATTTATAAACGCTGCTTTCCCTCTCACTGATCCTACTAAGCAATTTTCCTTAGCGGCTTCGCCAGAAGGGATTATTCTTCTGTATCATCGTTCAACAGGTATTCTCTATAGGATATCTAACGAGAAAGAGATGCAACAGATAACAAGCTTAGAGCAAGGCGCTTTGCTATCAAGTATAGCGGTGGATGGAGAGCAAACGATTTTTATGGGAGGAACTCAGGCCACACCTACTCACAGCGAGGAGGAGCGCTTTATACTTAAACTTCATTCCTCAGGAGAGCGTCAGGATCATGTAGCTGCGTTTCGTGGCAGCGCCTCGAAAATGAGGATGGATTCAAATCAGCGACTTTATGTTCTTAATAAGAATACTAATGAACTACATGTACTAGAGCGAAGGAAAAGAACGAACTTTTCTTCTGCTACGAGTGGTCTAAAGGGGATATTTTTGACAACTGCTTTCGACAGCACAGAGGACGGCCTAGAATGGCATAAGGTTCAACTGGAGGCCCATATTCCGGATGAAACACAGATAAGAATTTCTTATTTTGCCTCAGATCGGAAGGATCATTGGCTTCTAGGTCATTACCGTTCTCTTGATGAATGGATTTTAAGTGATACTGACCCGATTCAGGTTAAATGTAAGGAGCTTGAAGGTCTGTGGCAGGGTACTCTTATTAGTCCTAGAGATGCTCTACTATTTAAAGCAAAGGGCAGGTATCTATGGGTAAAAATAGAGTTTATAGGTAGTGAGTTTAAAACGCCTGTTTTAAATAGATTAAGAGTTTATTTTCCGAGGCAAACCTACCTACCCTATTTACCTGCCGTATATCAAGAGGAGGATACAGGTCAGGATTTTTTAGCCCGTTATCTAGCTTTGTTTCATACCTTATTTACTGAGGTTGAGGAAGAAATTAATCAGCTCCCAACCTATCTAGATGCTGATGTAGTAACGGGTCCTTTTTTAAGCTGGCTGTCTACGTGGCTGGGCATTTCATCTACCGATCGCTGGTCCGAGCAACAGCTTAGAAGCCTAATAAAGCTGGCTCCAGAGCTGTATCCCTTAAGAGGAACCAAATTTGCTATGCAAAAAATGATTGAGCTTTTTACAGGTAAACCACCCATTATTGTTGAGTATCATCAGTATAAAGAAATGCGAAAGGATCAGCAACTGGGACAGATCATAGATCGTTTATATGGCTCTAATCCGTATACCTTTACCGTGTTAATTGAACAAAACTTAATTAAGACGGAGAGGGAACGGTTCATTGTAGAAAGGATTATAGAGGAGGAGAAACCAGCATTTACAGAAGGAAAGCTAGTACTGCTAGAAGAAAACATTTACTTGGATATGCACTCATATATAGGGATGAATACAATACTAACAGAGCCTTCTTTACTTATTCTCGACCAACAAGCTGCAATGCCACACCAGACGTTATTAATTGATCAGGATCTGGCCAATCGTCTAGATACGCATACTAGATTAGGCTTAGATTCTGAATTGGAGTAGCTTTTATGGTTTCTATGATTTGCGATTTATAACCAATAGAAGGGGGAGATTTAGATGAATGTAACGCGTTACTACCCGTTTGAAAGAAATCGATATTTTTATGGAAAGCTGCTCACGGTAAGAGATTTTGAGTCAGAGCAAAAATATTTTAACAATAAAAGAAGGATGATCAATCGTCTTCTTCATGGAACAGGAATTGTATCAGGGCTTCATGTAGTAGCGGTCGATGATAAGTCCGTAACTATTGAAATGGGATTTGCATTAGATCAGCATGGAAGGGAAATTATCATTCCTTCACCTGTGACACAAAAGCTATCTACAATCGAGGGTTTTTCAAATAATGAATACGCCAAAAATGTTTATCTGTGTGTTGCGTACGAGGAAAAAGGTAAGGAACCTGTCCATTCTGTTGCTAGCTCCTCTAGTAGAACAGAAGAGGTGAGTGAATATAATAGATTCCTAGAATCCTATAAACTATTTATTCAAGAAACTCCCCCTGAGCCTAGTTCCTTTGAGCTTAGCTCTTTAATAAAGAGCACCAGTACGATTTATCAGGATGAGGAGGTAAGGATTTTACAAACTACACCTCGTTATATCTATGCTGATGAGGAATTTGAAGTTGTGTTAAAAGTGGAAAAGACCATGCAATCTCCTACATTGCAACTTAAGCTAGAGCTAGACGAGGAGTTATTTGAACTAGTTGGTGAGAAGCAGGAAAAGAACATTCAGTTCTTAGAGCCGCAGGGTCAAAAACAGACGGAATATACGATTGTTTTTCAGCTAAGAGCTAAAGCAGGTATTTCAGAAGAACAATCTTTGTTCTTACGCTACACACCGAGCTCTACCATTACTAAGGGTGATCAGCAATTTTCCCTATCCTCTGGAGCTATGAATGTGTTAAGCATAACTGACACTAGCATTAGGAACCGTGTACTAAAGGATTATTTTTCTAGAACGCTGGATCAATCCTTACATAGTCAAGGGGAATCATGTGTCTATTTAGCCAAAATAGACCTTCTACAAATGGGTTCAACGTATATGATTGAAAAAGTTACAGAGGCTCCTTTCCAAGAATATGTACATAATCCCTCTTTTCTTAACCAGCTTGATTCATTCTTATCTAATGGCAAAGATAAGCCTCAAGCTTCAAAAAAAGCAACAGAATCAGGAGCTTACCCTGTACTAGAGCAGGGCTTTAGCGTGACAACTAAAGTCGAGCAGGTTAGAGAAGGAAAGGCCCCATATCTAGAGGCCAAATATGTACAAAGCCAGCAAGAGCTACAGCTTCATGTAGGTTTTCCTCATCACGTTCAGTTACAGGATGAGGTACGTACAGGGGTTGTTGAAATGAAAGTGGGTCAAAGAGGCGGGTTTCTAAAAGCAAAGGGGATCTATTCGGAAGAGATTGAGCATGGGTTAGGTACCCACACACCTTTATTAATCGTTACCGCTATCGAAGAGATCTCACGTAATGTTGTTGGTCAGGAGCAAAGGGTATTTTTTGGAGATACGGACGTTTTTAAAGATAGTGAATATGAATCAGAGGGATCGAACCTGGCGATAGGTACAATGCTTTATGTGGAAAAAGGCACATTTAGACTGGGAATTAAACAAAAAGGCTCTGTGACAGCTTCAAAGATTAAAATTCGGTGGTGGGCTATCAAAAAAACGGCAGAGACTGCCGTTCAGGTTCATCAAAAACCATTGCTTGAAAGTGAAATTGCTGCATCACACCAAGAGGAATAAAAGCTCAGGTAAAGGGCAAGTGCCTGCTTGTAGGTATCGGTCAGGCACTCTAGGTACGTAACATAAAAGTGTGTTAGTTTAGAGATTTTACTTGTACATGTGAAAAAGCCCCTTCTTGTTCCGTAGTTTGGGTGAATAGGAAAAGAGTATTGTCTAGGGTATAAGTTAATAGAATTGCTCCGCTAGGAAGCTGGAAGCTGCTTTTTCTATCGGAAACAGATTTTTCGTTTACCTCTGCTTGCTCAAGCTCATCCAATTGAGTAGCCAGCTGCTGCAAGAGTTCACGATTCCAGCTTTGAACGGCAGTGACTTTTGTTGCATGTACTAGCTCTGTATCTCTGTCTACTGTAAAGGCTAGCTGATATGAATCATAGATGAGCTCAAACTTTAGCATGTCATTCATATCTGTTATAGGCTCAGAGCTTGTATCAAGCTGAGGGTCAGAATTAGTCTCAGCTTCAGGCTGAGGTTCTGTGTCAGGATAAGCTACCGCTGTCTCAGAGCTTCCTATGAGATTAGGCAAAGTAGAAGGCGAAGCAGATTCAGTTAGGTTTATTACTTGAGAGGGTTCACCTAGTATGTCTATCACTTGAGCGTGAGAAAGATCTATGTACTGCTGTAGGCTGATCTGTCCTTGGTCAAAAAATCCTTTGTATAGAATGAGACCGTCTTTATTATATAAGGTACCTAGACCATGAAAGTGATCCTGCTGAAAAAAGCCTTCATAGGCAATCGTTCCTGCGGGATCAAAAAATGTGCCTGTCCCTGTGTATTGGCCGTTTGAAAATTGTCCTTGATAACGTAGCTCACCAGTGTCCCAAAAATGGTTTCCTTCACCATGATATAGACTGTTTTTAAAGATTCCTTCATATTGAGTGAAGCCATTGCTGTCATAGAGAACACCAGGACCAGAATATTGACCTTGGTGAAAGGAGCCTTCATAAAGTAGGTTTCCACTCGTTGTATAAAGCTCGCCTGATCCCTGGAAGACACCGTTTAGGAATTCGCCAATATATTCTATTGCCTGATTAGGATGATAGGATGTACCTTGCCCAGAGTATTGTCCAAAGGCTACCTCACCTTTATAAATCATGGTCCCTTCAGCAAAGAATGAGCCCGAGCCAGAAGGCTGATCATGCTCAAAATGACCGCTATAGACGAGGTATCCTTGCTCATTAAATACTTTTCCTTGGCCATGCCGATTATTCTGTGAAAATTCACCGTCATAAATCAATGAACCAGATTCTGCGTAGAGCTTACCTGTACCTTCCTTCACACCTTGAGAGAAAGCACCCTCGTAAAGAAGTACACCTTGACGATATAATCGTCCGTGTCCGTCAAATAAACCATCACGCATTTCGCCTTCATATGTAAGCTCTTGGTCTAGATTGTAATATTGTACTTGCCCAGTAGCTGTAACTGTTTTTCCTGGGAGTTCTCGAACAATCTGCACCCCTGATCTCCAATCTAGAAAGGAAGGGGGGTTAATGATTAAATAGACAGCAAGTAGGAGGACACCTAATGCAAGAATTCCTAAAAGCTTTTTAGAAACGTAATATCTTCCCACGGAAACGTATTGCTGTAAGGATGGCTCTCTTTTTTGTGAAATAAGCCTGCGTGCCCTTCTGATTCCCTTACGCCAAAGGCGTTTCGGTAAAGTGTTAAAAAGATGTCGTGGCTTTATCATCGGATCTCTCTCCTTGCTATGGAACCTGAATCGTTGTCTGACCAGGATTGACAAATTCTATCATCCCACCCCAGTTGCATACGCACTTTGACGTATGATTTAGGGCAGGCATATTCGCTATAAGAACGGTAGCTGATCCGGGAAACCAAGGTGCTGCTGTAACAGGCACACAGGGCATAGGAGTTAACGTACCGAATTTGGCAGCTGTGGCAGCGGCTACGGTAGGATTAGCCATAGAGCTACACGTACCAAAAGGTAGGATGTTCACACCGGGCTTATGATCCATAATGTTGGCTAGCGGCGTTGCTGTGACAGTAGTGTTTGTAGGTAAAACCATTAGAGTGCTCGGAGCGGCTCCAAAGCTACACTTCATTGTGGCTCCGCCACAAACGATGTTTCCCATATATGAGACCTCCTTTGGGAAGAATACGGTTGGCGATGAAATCTATAATAGCTAAAGGCATAAATTAGCATTCCTTATAGAATGTACTATCTCGATTATACTATAATTAATGTCAGAACGTTTACATAATTTAATTCATTTCTTATAAAGCTTTTCTTAGCATCAGGCAGACAAATCTGTGTTGAATTGAGGGACGAATATGAAAAAGAGCTCTATCCTATTTTTAATAGCTTTGCTGCTAGCCAGTGCTTTAGGATATTGGCTATTTACACAAAAGGAGATATTTCAAGCTACCCCATGGTCATCAGGCTTAGAGTTTGAAAACATCTCTAAGGTATTGAGAGCTGAGGATGGAGGATATGTTTTAATCGACCAATCTTTGAATAGAATTTCAAAGGTTAGGGAGGATGGAACCTACCAATTCCACTTTTATATGGATGAACATCGTGATGGAGGTCTGTATTTAGCGAAGGATATAGCCCTCGATGAACGTGGAAATGTATATATTCTAGCGCTAGTTTTGAATTCACAGGGAACACTATTAAAAGCTGAAGAAATTTTACAATATACGCCTCAAGGAAAGTTTTCTAGAATAGTTTTTACACAAAGCTATGAAGTCAGTGAAGCGGTTACTCGTCCTGGTCGTATTCATGAGCTAAGTGCAGAGGATAATCAGCTCTTTTTCTATTTTATGAGTGAAAATGACATAGTAGAGGAGCAGGTCATTACACTTCAAAGACTCAATTTGAGTACAGGAGACCTAGTCCAAGAGCTTGAGCTCACACTGCCGCCAGAAACTTTTATTGCTGCCCTTGAAGGAAAAGAGCTGGGAGAGATTTATTATTCTACCAAGAGAGGGGAGCTTTACAGGGTGGATCAGGGAGGTACATCCCATAGGCTGTATGCTAGCAGCTTGTCTGGTCTTGAGGAATCGTACCCTGTGGAACTGAGCTTTGACCAGAGGCAAAATGTCTATTTCGTTGATCTAGGAAGAGCAGAAATTAATCGCATAGATGAACAGGCTGATGATCAGATGGTGACAACAGTCCTTTCGAATTCAACTCTTAGGTCAATGGGCTATCCTCAATCCCTACAAGCTACGGATAGCATACAAATTTTACAGGATCAATCCTTGGTATTAGGGGTGCAGAACGCTATCATTCATTATCAGACTGAAACGGGTGAATTAAGCGAGGTATTAACGACAGCCTCTTACGGGGCTATTCCGATGCTTAAAAGATGGTTGGTTTGGATAGCAGCGATCGTTACATTGGCTCTTGTTGTGTACATGATTAAGCTTTTATATGTCGATATGATTCGGCAAAGTCATACGCTTGTTTTAAAACAAATTATCATTTTTACACCTATCATTGTCATATCTATGCTTGTTACGGCAGCGGTTGTTTACGTACATTTTCTAGAGGAATTTGACAATGAAATTAAAGGGAAGCTCAAGCTATTAGCACATGTAGGATCAGAACTGATTGATAAGGAGAAAATGCAGCGTATTACTAAGCCAGAGGATTTTATGAACGAGGATTATCGTGAGCTTGATCAGCATAATCATCATATGCTACAAGGCAACAGAGATTTAGATTCGGGTGCGTTATACAGTGTGATCTATAGTGTGGATGAGCAAAAGAAAGTTCGGATTTTGATGCTGTATAACACCAGTAATGGGACGCAGTATCCTACCGGTTATCTTCCTGAATATGATCAGGTAATTGATGAAGGCAGGATTATTACGAAGGAGAGTCAAGAGTTAGATGGAGAGTGGCTGTACGCGTTGGCTCCTATCTATAATGAGCAAGGAGCTTTGATAGGCATGCAGGAGGTAGGCATGACTCTTCATTACTATAATGAAGCAAAACAAGCGATCTACAAAAATGTGATTCGTGTCATCTTAATTCTTATCCCTCTGATTTCCTTGGTGTTTTTTATAATGACTTACATCATGCTATCTTCTATTCGGAGGCTGCGCTCTAGTGTCATTGAGATTGCCCATGGGAATTGGCATACACAAGTGGATGTACGCACAAAGGATGAGGTAGGAGAGTTAGGTAGGAGATTTAATGAAATGGCTAGTCAGCTAGGCACATATGTTCAAGAAATGGAGGATGTTAGTAAGGCTTATTATCGCTTTGTTCCAGAGCAATTTTTAAAGTACTTAGGAAGGGACAGTATCCTTCAGGTCAAGCTTGGTGATCAAATGGAGGAGGAGATGGTGATTTTTATTGCCAATCTACGTTCCTTCGAACGCATGACTAAAAGGTTGACTCCGAAGGAAAGCTTTGCTTATATGAATGCCTTTTATAGTGTGATAGGTCCAATTATCCGCCAAAACAATGGAATTATTAACCGCTATTTAAGTGCTGGGGTGATGGCTTTATTTCCTCAAGGTGCAGAGCAGGCGTTAAAAAATGCGATTGCTGTAAGAGGAAGGCTTGAGGAGATTTTGCAGTCAGAGGAGGCCCAAAAGGATGAGGTCTTGAAGCGTACAGAAATAGGGATTGGTATACACAAAGGTCCTCTAATGCTTGGTGTTGTTGGAGAGGCTGAACGGATGGAGGGTAATGTCATTTCAGTTGATGTGAACATTTCTCTGATCCTAGAAAAGTATACGGAAATGCTTGGGGCATCGATTCTGCTTTCTGATACCGCCTATGCTGCTATTCCAACAATGGATAGCTATCAATACCGATATCTAGGTGCTGTGCAATTTCCGGAGGTACGTGATCCAATTGTGTTGTATGACGTTTTTGAAGGGGATCCGCAGGGACTGAGAGGAAAAAAGCTAGTGACAAAGAAGCGCTTTGAAGAAGGGGTTCTGTTCTATCAGGAAGGAAGATTTCTTGATGCTAGAACCGCTTTCGTAGAGGTCATTAAGCAAAATGAGCAGGATAAAGCAGCAAAGCTGTACTTTGCCCTATGTGATACCTATTTTCAGTCTGGAACAGCAAAAGAGTGGCAAGGAACTTTAAAGCTATAGAATGAAGTGATTAGGGGAAGGAGCATGACTATGAATAAAATCATTGATAAAGCGATAAATGAGCTCCCTCCACAGAAGGATGTGGCAGCCTGGGTAGAGATAAACACTCAGCACTTGAGCCACAATGTTCAATTTATTAGAGCTAAAATAGGGCCAGAGAGACAGATAATGGCTGTAGTAAAAGCAAATGCCTATGGTCATGGAGCTGTGGAGATAGCTACCTATTTGCTTAATAGTGGAGTACAACACTTAGCGGTGGCTACAGTAGAGGAGGGCTTAGAGCTTCGGAAAGCAGGAATTAAAGCTCCGATCCTATTGCTTAATTCTATTTTGCCTGAGCAGATTAGTAAATTGTTAGATTACCAATTGACCCCCACGATATATACTGTTGCTTTCGCTGAAAAGGTATCAATTGAAGCGAAGCAGAGAGGAGCCGAGCTTCCTATTCATCTTCGACTTGATTTGGCTTCAAATGGGTTAGGAATGCTTCCAGATCAAGCGGTTTACCAAATAAAGCAGATTAGTAGGCTTCCTCATTTATTGATAGAGGGGATTTACACTCACTTAGTTTCAGCGTATCGACAGGATGCCAAGCAGGTAGCAGAAGACATACAATCCTTTGAAAATGTTCTGTCCTCCTGTCGGGAAGAGCTACAGGCAAGAGGCGTCCCAATCTTTCGTCATGTGGCTAGTAGCCCGTCTATTTTAAATTATCCTAGCGCGTATTATGATTTAGTTCGAGCAGGTACATGTTTATATGGATTGCCGTCTTTTGTCAATCAGGACGGTTTGCTTTTAAAGCCAGTAATGAGTGTGAAATCTAGAGTTTGTGATATTCAATACATTGAAAAGGGAGAAATGCGGGGCTACTATTATTCGGTATTTCCCGAATCAAAGGTCAGAGTCGCTACTCTACCTATCGGCTATAGTCATATTCCTTTTTTATTACTATTGAAAAAGCCACAGGTATTGATTGGAGGTCAGAAGGCTTCGGCATTTGGTCCAGCGAACATGAGCCATTTGTTTGTGGATGTAACCCATCTTCCTGAGACTAGGATTGGGGACGAGGTTGTCCTTTTAGGCGCACAGGGCAATGAAAAGCTGTATGCGCAGGATATTATTGCTGAAACCGATTTGGATATTTCTAGATGTGAAAGCATTTGTTTTATTAGTGAATCGATCCCGCGCTTTTTTGTAAAATGAAACCTCATCGTTTAGTTAGCAAAAGGCATTTAGTTTATTAGTTAGTTGCTAGTTACTGTTTCATACTTGTAAAAAGAGAAGGGGATAAGCATGTTTTTTACTAGACAAAAACCTTTGCTGTACATTTTTGGATTACTGCTAAGTATGGCTCTGCTCGGATTATTCTTCTCAAAGGATGTAAGTGTGGCTAGCTTTCAAGAAACGGCTGTGAATGCTAAGGTTCAAAATCAGTCGTTTTATCCTCCTGTTAGTAGTGAAAAGAAGATTCGAATTGGCTATTTGGAGGGTGAGAAGTATGTAAACTTTGCCGGAAACTTTTACGCCATTTTAAAGGGCTTAGAAGAATTAGGCTGGCTAGAGGATTTACAAGGTCTTCCTTATCAAGAGGGGCAAGAAGACACCTCAGAGATGTGGAACTGGCTTGTTACAAATCAAAGAAGTAACTATGTACAGTTTGTTGATAACGCTCATTTTTCATTATTAGGTGCTCCCTATTCGGCAGATGAAGCTGTCCATAGGCTTACAGAAACAGGTGATATTGATTTTATAATGGCTATGGGTACAGTAGCGGGGCAGCTTTTAGCGGAAAAGTCTCATTCAATTCCTACTATGGTATTTTCCTCGAGTAATGCGGTACAGTCTGGAATTATTGAATCGGCAGAGGATTCTGGCAAGGATCATGTGTGGGCACATATGGATATAGATCGGTATAGCAGACAAATTGAAGTTTTTCACGATATCTTTGAATTCTCAACGTTAGGAATGCTCTATGAGGATTCCGACGTAGGGCGTGTCTATGCTGCTGTTGATGATGTACAATTTCTTGCTGAGGAGCGGGGTTTTAAGATTACCCACATGTATGTGGATGAAGCTAAAAGTGGGCTTGATCGTCAAGAACGCTATTATCCAGAGGTTTTAGCCGCTTTTACAAAGCTTGCCCAAGAGGTTGAGGCCATGTACATCACAGTTGGGACCTGGGAATTGGATTACTTTACAGAGCTTTTGGCACCATTTTATGAAAATAATGTTCCTGTTTTTTCTCAATTAGGCTCAGAGGAGGTTGCTTATGGTGCACTAATGAGTGTAGCTAGACAGGATTTCCTTGAAGCCGGTCTATTCTTCGCTGAAAATATAGGGGAAGTGTTTAACGGTAAATTACCAAGACACCTTCCTCAAATCTATACACATGTGCCTACCATCGCTATTAATCTTGAGGCTGCAAAACGGATTGAATATCAGGTTCCATTTGAAATATTACTTGTGGCTGATGAAATTATTCTTGCTACAGAAGGAGAAGGCAGCCGGAATGAATAATGAAACGACCTCCTTAGGACGAAAATCTCGCTATACTGGTCTTGTTTTTATAAGTGCAGCTCTTCTTCTTATTATCGTTGTTCTTGCTTTTACAGGGGGCCTTAACATTAGCTCTTTTCAGAAGAAGTATGAGGAGTCAGTGGTGTTTAGTCTTGTTGCTCCGACGAAGCAAACCATAGGGAAGATTGAATATGCGCTGAAATACGGAAAGGAGCTAGAGCATTTTTATGGACTAAGGGAGCTCATAGATGAGCTACTAGATCAGCTTGAAGAGGTAAATGAAGTTCGTGTGCTTTGGCCAAACGAAGCCATAGCTTTTAATCGAGATAATGTAATACTGCGTGTTCCAATTGAGGATACATCTATTATTGAGACTTTGCGGGATAGACATGAGGTAGCTACTAAGCTTGAGAATGATTCAGTGGTGCATGATTATATGCTGGAGCGTTTGGAAAATGAATATCTACTTTCCGTACCTATTTACAATCCACATGGTTATTGGGAGGGAAGTGTACAGCTAGCATTTGATCGTAGCGTAGTGAGCACTCGGACTGGAGAATATTTGTTTATTTTACTTCGTTATCTCCTTCTTCTTGCTGCTTTCGCTGCACTTATTCTAGTTCTTACTATGTCCAGGCTTCCTATTACAGATCATGCAGGAAAGCTTAGAAGCAAACCTTTGCTCATACTTATCATAGCAATAATGAGTGTTATTCAAATAACATATGGATATATCAACTACCAGCTGTTTAGTCGTGCCTATATCAATGCTTCGCAGGAAGTAGCTGTTTCAGCAGCAGAAATCATCTCGCGGGATATTCAGTCAGTCATAGAAAAGGGAGTACCCTATTCTGACTTGTATCAGCTTGATACGTACCTGCAAGGAATCATTCAAGAGCTTCCGGCTATAGAGCAAATTAACTTGATGAACGAAGAGAACGTTCTTGCTTCCTCAGAAGGAGGGAGAGACAGAATAGAGAGCACTATGGAGAGTGACTATACGTTTGAAGTAGGGCTAATACCTGATCAAACTGGTAATCTTCCGTATATACATGTTTTACTATCAGAAACGGCTATTAAGACTGAGCTAAGAATGATTGTTCTTGATATGGTGACCGTACTTATTACATCCATATTATTTATGATTGAGATTTCAATTTTAGTGCTTCTACTTTTAAGTAATGGACTTTCAAACGGGGTTAAAAAGAAAAAGGAGATCCCACGTTTTACTCAGCAATCTCCTGCTGATACCACTATGATTAGGCCTTTATCTTTTATATTTCATCTAGCTTTGTTTCTTTCAGCAGCCTTTATTCCTATAATGTCTAAGGAGCTTTACGAGCCTCTTTGGGGAATGTCGGAGAATCTAATTATTGCGCTACCAGTGACAATTGAGATGTTTGGAGCTGGAGTAGGAGTCATTTTAGCTGCCTCTAATGTAGATAAAAGAGGCTGGAAGCCTTTATTTTTATTAGGAGCGCTTTCAGTTGCTATTGGAATGCTTATTTGTAGCCTTCCATCCATCAACATCCTAGGCTTTTCACTAGCACGTGGACTGGCTGGCTTTGGTTATGGAGTTTGTTTTATGGCTTTGCGTGCCCTTATTACAAGTGGAGCTTCAGGAGAAAAACAAACGTCAGGGCTGACTTCATTTTTCGTGGGCTTATATGCTGGTATAAATTGCGGAATTATAGTAGGAGCTATGCTTGCAGATCGAATCGGCTATCACCCAGTCTTTACGATTGGAGTGATCATAGTCGTTCTAACAGGCTTGTTCGTCCTGAAACAAATGAAGAACACCATCCCTATCCCTCGTAAGGAAAAAAACATATCCTTTGGTGAGACATTTAATCAGCTTGGTGGATTTGTCCGAAATAAACAGGTTGTAGCTTTTCTGCTACTCATCGTGCTGCCTGTTGCAGCATGTAATATGTTTTTGGACTACTATTTTCCCATTTTTGCGGATCATGAAGGCCTTTCAACCTCTGATGTAGGCAGGGCTTTCTTAGTGAATGGACTAATAATTGTGTACCTAGCTCCTCTGTTTAGTAAGCTGTTTCTCAAATGGCTTGGAGTTGAAAAAGCGTTACTTATGTCTGGCTTGTTGGTTGCCTTAGCTATGGTGATTTTTGGTGTAAAAGGCTCTGTGTTAACGGCTATTATAGCCGTCATTCTACTCGGCTTATCTGACAGCTTTGGTTTAGTTGCTCAGAATAAATACTATCTGAGCTTGAAGGCAACTGGACAGCTTGGTACAGGAAAAGCCATAGGCTATTACGATAATATGAGAAAGGTAGGTCAGATGCTTGGCCCGATGATTTTTGGTGGAGTTGTTCTTATGGGGCAAATCGGAATTGGCCTGCTTGGCATCCTCTTTCTAATTATGCTACTATTTTTCTGGGTTACTAGGTTTAGGAACGATGCTGAGCAACAGAAAAGGGGGAGCGGTAATGAGCTTTCACTATAACGGTATCGGTACAAAAAATGAGCTGGTAGAGGGTTGGGAGTACGATATTAAACTTCTTGATCCAAGCTTTAAGCAAAGAGCTATTGAGTTTGAAAATAGAATTGTAGAAGGATTAGAAAAGAGAGAGTACTTTGTATCTCTAACAGAAATGGAATGGGAAAAAGTTCTAGGAGAACAGGGGATAACAGCAGGTATTTTTTTTAATGGAGAGCTTGTTGGACTACATGCAGTTCTTTTCCCTCATCAAAGTAATGAAAACCTAGGATTAGATATCGGGCTAGATAGTGGGGCGATGGAGCTTGTAGCTCATTTAGAAAGTGTATGTATTCATCCCAAGCATAGAGGTAAAGGATTGCACTATCAATTAGCTATTTATTTGATTGAGTATCTAAAAAAGTATACAGCATATAGATATCTTCTTGAAACTGTAGCTCCTGGAAACTGGTCAAGTTTAAAAAGTATCCTGAAATCAGGTCTAGTCATTGTTGAATTAAAAGAGAAGTATAATGGGCTACATCGGTATATTTGCTTCAAGGATATAAAGACAGCCGAGCTTGTTGAGTTCAGTGCTATAGTAGAGTGTTGTCCAGAAGATATTTTGAAGCAGGAGGAGCTACTCAAAGCTGGTTATGTAGGCTTCCAAATGGTCAGAAATGGAAATGATTCAAAAATCCTATTTGGCAAAACGGAAGAATAGGATATAATATGAGCTAGGGTTTAATAGAAAACATAGAAATCAATTACTTTGTTATATTTTCTGCCATTGCTTAGCTTTATATTCATCACTTCTGTTACCTTATTGATGAGGTGAAGAATATGTATCATACTATTGTTGCCGGGATCGTAGCTGGCAATGCCGCTAGTATTAAGCTTCATAAGAAATTTGGATTTGAATATGCTGGTTGTCTACGGCAGGTTGGATATAAATTTGACGAATGGCTTGATGTACATTATTATCAATTGTTATTAGAGTAAGGTAGTAGCGGTTTTAACTGAAATCAGTCAGAGCAGGGCAACACAGACTTAAGTCTTAGTGGAAAATACTTCTTCAGTTCCTTTATTTCAGATTCTTGAAACCCTATACTTTAAATTACGTTTTATATAGTATACTTATATTTTTTTTGATGTATGAGGGGGATCTACATGAACAAGAGAAAGGTTTATGTCCTGCTTTCTGATACAGGTACGTTACTTACAAAATTAATCGGTTTGTTTACTGGATATCCTTTAAACCACGCTTCTATTGCTTTTGATGATGAGCTTAGAGAGGTTTATAGCTTTGGGAGAAAAAGACCAAATAATCCGTTTATCGGTGGATTTGTAAAAGAGGATATTCGTTCTGAGCTTTTCAGAAATGCACCTTGTGAGGTGTATTGTTTCCTAGTATCGGATGAGGAATATAATCGGATGATTCAAATCGTCAAGCAATTTGAATCACAGCAGCATAAATATAAATATAACTTTATTGGACTTTTCGGTATTTTATTTAATCGTAAAATTGAAAGAAAGTACGCTTTTTTCTGCTCTCAATTTGTGGCAACTGTGATTTCACAAAGTGGTGTACAGGTTGTAGATAAAGCACCTAATTTCGTCAAGCCAAACGATTTTACAGAATCAGCTCAGCTGCATAAGATTTATCAGGGTGAGCTTTGTGAATATAAAAGTAAATAAGCGGACTGCAAAAGCTTCATGTAGGATAGGTTGAATAATAAAAGTTATTAAGCTTTCAAGGCTCTACTGTTAAGATAGAGCCCATTATTTTTTCTGCTAATCTTCTATAGAAAAATTTTTAGGAGATTCCACCCCATATACAAAGCTGAACCCCAAATGATTAAACTGGCCCCACGGTTCATATACATAAGAACCCTTCCCGAAGCATCTACTCTCCCAATCCAATGTCCAGTTACAGCAAGCCCTGTAAACCAGATCCAGGAAACACCTATACAGGTAAAGGTGAATAGCCATTTATCCGTTCCAAAATATACTAAGGAACTCGTACCTATTACTCCAAAAATATCTATAATCGCATGAGGATTGAGTAAGGAAACGGATGCGGCAAAAAGAATTTGTTTTTTTGGCGATAAAGCTTGGTCATTACTTTTCAGGGAAACGGGGTTATTACTCCAAATGGACCAGCCCATATAACTCAAAAAGATAATACCAAGACTATATAAAACAATCTGTAGCCACTCGAAGGTCATGACCATGTAAGAAAGCCCAAATACAGCTAATAAAATGAGCAAAGTATCACATATCGAGGCTGTAATGACGGCAGGTAAGGCCAGTCTAATTCCCCTTTGAGTAATCCCTTGATTAAAAATAAATATATTTTGCACCCCTAAAGGTAAAATAAGTCCCAGTGCAAGTAAAAATCCATGTACAGTAGCCTCCATCTTACACTCCTTACTTTTCTTTTGTAAAACCCATAAAGCTGAATATGCCTCTTTCTATCGTCCATTATAAAATGGGAAAGGCAATATGTCTCCAACCATTGGTTGGTCATTAAGCCAACCAAGTGCTATAATTGATGAAATAAACCTATACAAGAGGGAAGCAAATGTATCAAGAAAAATGGAAACCAGATCCTACGTCATCAGTACCTTTGTTTCAACAGATCTTTCAATTTATTAAAGAAAAAATACGTCATGGAGACTGGACCGTAGGTACAAAGTTACCTGCTCAAAGAGAACTGGCTAGGGAGTTTGGGGTGAATAGAAGTACAGTAGTAGCGGCTTTAGAAGAGCTAAAGGCAGAAGGTCTAATTGAGGGAAAATATGGAGCAGGTACACGGGTAAGTTCACAAACCTGGCAGACTTTAAGCCCTCCGCCCCCAGACTGGAATACATACGTTCAGCAAGGAGTGCACCATCCAAATCTGCGTACCATACAGGAAATCAACAAAGCAGAATTTTATCCAAACACTGTGCGGCTGGGCACAGGGGAATTAGCACCAGAGCTGTTGCCAATACAGCAAATTCGAGAGCTATTTAAGCATGCTCCTCAAAAGCTTGATTTAGGGTACGAGGATCCCAGAGGAAATAGGCAATTAAGAGAGGAAATTCAAGCTCACGTTAGACAAAGAGGAATACTTACATCAACGTCTTCGATCTTAATTGTTTCAGGAGCCCTACAAGCGTTACAATTAATAGCTCTTGGATTGTTAGCGCGAGACTCTACGATTCTTCTGGAAAGGGCTTCTTATTTGCAATCCGTTCATGTGTTTCGATCGGCAGGAATGAAGCTGTGTGGGATACCTTTGGATGAACAAGGTATTATGCCGTCTGCTCTTAATAAGCTTAAACAGCTTCATCAGGCGGCGATGCTCTATGTAAATCCAAGCTTTCATAATCCTACAGGTATTGTGAGTGGTGAAAAACGACGCTCTGAAATCCTAGAGGTATGCCAGCAGATGATGCTTCCTATAGTAGAGGATGATACGTATGCAGATCTGTGGCTGGCGGAACCGTCCCCGGCAGCTCTGAAGGCAATAGATACACAAGGACTTGTTCTGTATCTAGGAAGTATGTCAAAGGCTTTAAGTGCTGGATTAAGAATTGGCTGGGTGATCGGACCAGAGCCTGTGATTGAACGATTAGCCGATATTAAGATGCAAATGGATTATGGCTCCAGTTCATTATCGCAATGGGTAGTCACCCAATTTTTATCTTCTTCTCTTTATAAGCAGCAGCTTACTTATGTGAGGGAACAGCTTAGGATGCGTAGAGAAAAGGCTTTAGAAGCATTAGAACATTACTTTGAGAAGATCGCTACGTGGAATATTCCTCAAGGGGGTTTTTATATTTGGCTACAGATCAAGGGATCGGTGCCTATGAGACAGGTTTTCGAAAAAGCACTAAAAGAAGGGGTATTAATTAACCCGGGCTATCTTTATGATCGTTATGACAATACACATATTAGGCTCTCCTATGCTTATGCAGCCCCACTAGAGCTTGAGAATGGCTTGGCTATATTAGCAAAAGTCATTAAGGAATTTTCTAAGTAATTGGGTTTTACTCATGTTCTCTCTTCTTCATACATATTAGATAGTAAAGCTTAAAAGAGGAGGAGAAGAAAATGGAATCGAATTGGGGTGAAATTTTTAAATTTTATGCAGAGGACCGCAACAGACAATATGTATCTTCCCGTTTAGCGCCTGCAATAGAGAGTCTGACGTCAGGTATGGAATGGGAGGACAAGCAGCGCTGGTTGAGAATACAAGATGAGCATAAATATCGCGGTGTGCGTTTACTTAAATCCAATAGCAAATACAAGGTACTTAAAGTAGAAGAGGATTCTCCACTAGTTGATATTACATATCGTGTGCATATTAGCTGGTTAATAGAACATAATGGGATTACCTACACAGAAGAGTGGGTGGAGGATAGAAGTTGTTTGTTAAAGCAAACACAGGGATGGGCTGTTGTAAATGATGTACGATTAAATAAGGATGATGGTTACAGCTTGTCTGAAATTCAAAAGTTACCATCTCGTATACATGAATTAACCACCGACATTAAGACATTAAGAAATGGAAGTCCTTATGATCGTGGAAAAGCCGTTCAATATGCAGAGCTTTGGTGGAATGATTATAATCCTCAGTTTGAGGAGTTTGATGTGGATTGTACGAACTTTGTCTCACAATGTATGTGGGCTGGAAATGCGCCAATGAGGCATGCCTCTAGAGAAAAGGGGTGGTGGTATAAGTTCGGAGGCTCACCTAATTGGAGCTTCAGCTGGAGTGTAGCTCATGCTTTAAGATTGTATTTAGGTAGTAGTCAATCAGGATTACGAGCGACTGAGGTCTTTTCAGCAGATCAGTTGGAGCCAGGAGATATTATTTGTTATGATTTTGATGGGGACGGGAGATTTCAGCATAATACTATTGTAGTGATGAAGGATGGTGAGGGCATGCCATTGGTGAATGCTCATACGACAAACAGCCGTCACCGATATTGGAGCTATACTGATTCCCACGCATGGACAGAGCAGGTTGAATACAGGTTCTTTCGTATTGTTAATTATTTTTAAGACTTTGGAGGCTGAACACTAAAGAATTTGTAAAGAGATTGAAAGAGATTAACCCTAATATTTACGTGCAGAAGTTATGATGTTATATAATCTGTAGAAAAAGTTGTTAAAAGCGAGCAATTAACTATTTTTGATGGACAGTTTGTAGGATTACCCTTACAATATAATGAAAATGAAGATAACAGACAGAGGTGTAGGTGTGGGTTTTCATATTGTATTATATCAACCAGAGATTCCTTACAATACAGGAAATATAGCTAGAACATGCGCAGCGACGAATACGAAGCTACATATTATTAGACCAATGGGCTTTACGACTGATGACAGAATGCTTAAAAGAGCAGGCTGTGATTATTGGCATTCGGTAGATATTGCCTACTACGATTCGATGGAGGAGTGTATGGCTCTTTACTCTGATCATCGTTTCTTTTTTATTGAAACGCAAGGTAAACATACCTATACAGAGGTCACTTATAAAGATGGCGATTTTTTTGTTTTTGGTAAAGAGTCAACGGGTATTCCTAAGTCAATCCTAGAGCAGCATAGAGAAAACTGGATCAAAATTCCTATGAGTCTTGAGCATGTTCGTTCCCTCAATTTATCAAACACGGCAGCCATTTTAGTTTACGAAGCATTACGTCAAACCAATTTTCCAGGTCTAGAGTAAGGCATGCATGTTTTTTAATGCTTTACCAAACGACTGCTCATATAGGGGAGGAATAAGTAATGAGTAAAGCTATACTGTTCGATTTAGATGGAACCTTGTTGCCAATGGATACGGGTTATTTTGTAGAGCATTATATGAAAGCGTTGGCGGTTAAAGTAGCCCCGATTATTGAACCAAAGCAATTCACGAAAGCTTTGTGGGAGGCTACACATGAGGTTATGACGAACACTGATCCAGAGCGTTTGAATATGGAAGTGTTTGAGGAGGCTTTTTTAAGGTTGACAACGTTAAAAAAAGAACAGATTTGGCCTGTTTTTGATACGTTTTACGCAGAAAGCTTTCCGGATTTGGTTCAGCATTCACAGCCATCTCCTGTCGCACAGCTTGTTATTAAGGAGGCAGTAGAGGCAGGATATAAGGTTGCTATTGCTACGAATCCCATTTTCCCTAAGGTGGCTATCGAGCATAGGATGAAATGGGCGGGAGTATTAGATGCTCCATTTGCAAAGGTTACAGTGTATGAGGAAAGTCATTTTACCAAGCCGCATTTACCGTACTATCAAGCAATCTGTGATGATATTCAGGTACATCCTGAGGATTGTATTATGGTTGGAAATGATATGCAGGAGGATATGATCGCTAGTCAGCTAGGGGTGAAAACCTATTTAGTCGAGGGAAATGTTATTGATCGAGGGGAGCCACAATTTCCTATCAATGATCGAGGTAGCCTTTCAGATTTATTGGATAAGCTAAAAGGAAGAGAAGGAATATTCTCAGCAGATTGATAAGGTAGAGATATAATCTAAATTCAAAAAAAGAATCAAATAAAAAAGGACAAAATAAAAAGGGCTTCTCAAGATCAACATTGACTTTGAGAGCCCTCTTTTTCTTTTAAAACATACTTTTACACTTGGTCTGTTTTTGTTTTCTCATCATATCCAGCTGTAAAGATAACGGCAAGAAAAGCAATACCGATAAGGCAAATAACTATAGTACCCACTATATAAACCTCCTGCAAAAAAACTGTTTCTTCTATTATAATATGTCCTAAAATGTTTTGCAAAATGTTCGGGTCAAAACATGTGACTTTTTTGTGCTTATTTATGTTACGTAATACTCTAATTCATAGCTATTAATCATTTTGCTTCATTTATCTGAAGCTCTACAATGTTATGGTTTTGAAATAGCTCAGCTAAGCCTTGCTTATAGTTTCCACGGACGATTCCTTTTTCCGTTATAATGGCTGTCACCAAATGGCTAGGAGTGACATCAAAGGCTGGGTTGAAGGTTTGGATGCCCGCTGGAGCAACAGGGATTTCAGAGATGTGAGTAATTTCAGTTCCTTCACGCTCCTCAATCGGAATGTCTGCTCCTTGCTCTGTATTTAGATCAATGGATGAAAGAGGTGCAGCAACATAAAAAGGAATATTGTGGGCCTTAGCCAATACAGCTAACCCATATGTTCCTATTTTATTTGCTACATCACCATTGGCTGCTACACGATCTGTCCCTACAATTACGGCTTGAATCCAGCCCTTTTGCATGACACTAGCAGCCATATTATCGCATATCAATGTAACGTCAATTCCCGCCTGCTGAAGTTCAAAAGCAGTCAAGCGTGATCCTTGCAGAACGGGGCGTGTCTCATCAGCATAAACTTTGATATTCCAGCCCTTTTCCTGAGCTAAATAAAAGGGAGCCGTTGCTGTTCCATATCTTGCTGTGGCTAAGCTACCAGCATTACAATGAGTAAGTACCCCTATGCCATCCTCAAAGAGGGTTAAGGCATGTTCACCGATGGATCGACAAACATTTTCATCCTCTTGTTGAATAAGACGTGCTTCCTCTAACACTAGCTGGATTAGTTCTGGAGGACTAATCTCAGGGTGGTTAAAGGCTTTCGTTTTGATTCGCTCAAGTGCCCATACTAGGTTGATAGCGGTGGGTCTTGAGCTAGCTAAATAGCTTGCCTGCTCAGTGATAAGCTGTTCTAGTTCCCTCCGACTGGCGTTTTGTGCGTGCCGGATACCTAGATATAAGCCATACGCTGCTGTCATTCCAATGGCTGGAGCACCTCTTACCTGTAAGGATTTAATAGCTTCCCAAGACTCTTCAATGGTACGAATGAACAGATACTCAATATGTCTTGGTAGCCTTGTTTGGTCAATTAAGATAAGCTGGTCTAGCTCTTTATCCCACTGAACCGAAGCGAGTGGCTGTGTCATGCTGCTTTTCCTCCCATTGCTGAAATGATGATCGTATAGGTGCAGAAATCGATTGTTCCTTAGCCCACTTCTGGCGATGAAGAATGAGCTGTTGTCCTACGTATAAGGAAAGCTTCTCAGCGTAAGCTCTTTCCGTGTCATCCACTATAGTATCTAAGTCAGCTACGTGGGCTAAGCCGACAACTCTACGGATAACCTTACATCCTGCAAAGCCTAAGGCATCCTCTTTAACTTGTTGAATAAATTGCTGAACAAATGCCTCGTTTCTAAGGGATGGATCAGTAGCCTGTGATAGGCTAAGCAGGGTAAATTGCTGCTCGAAAACGTCCCAAATTTGATGAATAGATTCAAGCAGATACTGCTGATAGACATTTCGTTGCTCCACATTTTTAATACGCACCTCTTGAGCTGCAAAATTCAGGACGAAGTTAGCAAAGACAGCGCCGATATCAAATCCTATTGGTCCGAAATAAGCAAATTCAGGATCAATGACTTTAGTGCTTGCCGATGTCACAAAAATACTTCCTGTGTGTAAATCTCCATGAATTAACGCTTCTGTAGCGGTTAGAAATTTGTATTTTAATTGGGCTACTTGACCTTTTAGCTCTTGATTCACCCAAAGCTCCTTAACCTGTTCCTCAATCAGTGGATTAAAGGAATTTTTTTCAGCATTATAGTAGGGGTCTGTGAACACAAGATCCTCTGTTATTTTACACAGGTCAGGATTGATAAACTCGGCTAGCTTTTGCTTTTTTACTTCTGGCGCTAAGAAAAAGTCAGACTGATAAAATGTTGTATGGGCGATAAAGTGTCCGATATGCTTAGCAAATTCCGGATACGTTTTCGCTTCAATGAGTCCCTTGCGTAGGATAATATGGTCGGACAAATCCTCCATAATCGTTAAAGATAGCTCCTTATCGAAATGATATACCTTTGGTACTAGTCCAGGTAAAATTTCATGCTGAAGCTGAAGTGCTTCGGATTCAATCCTTGCTCTGTCTAAGGAA
Organism: Bacillus horti; assembly: GCF_030813115.1. Lineage (NCBI taxonomy): Bacteria > Bacillati > Bacillota > Bacilli > Caryophanales > Bacillaceae > Caldalkalibacillus > Caldalkalibacillus horti. Next base: position 139,563 of record NZ_JAUSTY010000009.1, read on the forward strand.
AGCGGCCAGGATTCTCCTACCACACGAGCATAGGGTAGTGCCTGCTTAAAAATAACGGAACGATCTGACTTTTTATCCTGTAGATGAAAAACAAGATTAAGATTCCCGTCTCCAATTTCTCTTGAGGTTAGCTGTGCTCCTTGTTCAAACAGCCCTGGGATACCAAGAGCGTATTCCTTTGCTTCTTCTTCTGATAATGCACGATAAGCCATATTTTTAGCCCCCTAAACGAAAAATTTCCAAAAAACGAATAGCGATATAAACATTTGAGCATATAAAAAGCCTCTTCCTGAGGAAGAGGCGTAAGCGCTAATGAGCTGTTCCGCACTCTTATCTCTCAGGATTAAATAATCCTGCAGGATGTAGCACCGTGCCATATTCGTGTGTATTCACGAACCTCTTGTTTGTAAATCAATTCTTTTCTACAACAAGTGGCACCACGGTAGTTGTGGTATACGGTCGGTTGCCGGGCGTCATCGGGCCAGTCCCTCAGCCTTCTCTGGATAAGAATAGCAATATTTATTTACTTGTATTTTGTAAAACATCATACATGGAGACTAGGTTATCTGTCAATGAATTTTTTAAAAATTATTCCTTTTTCATTTTCTGCTTTACATTTCTCTCAAAATGACTATAGTTGAAAAGTAAAGAGGTGAGCAAATGAGGAAGAGCTTTCAAATTCAACCAGCAAAGCGTATGGATGCTTTGCCTACACAATTCTTTGCTAGCCTAGTAGCAAAGGTGCAGAACAAAGTCAATCAAGGGTGTGATGTGATTAATTTAGGGCAGGGTAATCCGGATCTGCCAACCCCTTCACATATAGTAAATGCGTTACAGGAAGCAGCAGAAAATCCGCTATACCACAAGTATTCCCCCTTTCAAGGCTATCCATTTTTGAAGGAGGCTATTGCTGAATTTTACCGTAGAGAATATCAGGTCGATATTGATCCTGAAACGGAGGTAGCCATATTATTTGGTGGGAAATCTGGATTAATTGAGGTTAGTCAGTGTTTATTAAATCCAGGAGATTCGTGTCTGGTTCCAGATCCAGGCTATCCGGATTATTGGTCGGGAATAGCACTAGCTGAGGCCAAGATGTCTTACATGCCACTTCGACCTGAAAATCAGTTTTTACCAGATTATAAGGAAATCGGGCAGGAGGCTCTGGATGAAGCTAAGCTTATGTTCTTGAATTATCCGAATAATCCAACGGCATCCGTAGCGACAGCAGATTTTTTCCGTGAAACGGTGGACCTAGCCTATGATCATTCGATTGCTGTTGTGCATGACTTTGCTTATGGAGCGATTGGCTTTGATGGGAAGAAGCCCATTAGCTTTTTGCAGACTCCTGGAGCGAAAGAAGTGGGTATAGAAATTTACACATTATCTAAAACCTACAATATGGCCGGTTGGCGTGTGGGCTTTGCCCTAGGAAATAAAGAGATGATCCGTTTAATTAATCTGCTACAGGATCATCAATTTGTCAGTTTGTTTGGAGGAATTCAGGCAGCTGCTGCAACGGCCCTGTTAGACTCTCAGGGCTGTGTAGAACAGCTGGTCCAAACGTACGAAAACAGGCGCAATTCCTTTTTTGCACAACTAGATCAGATGGGCTGGAAGGCAACTCCTTCAGAGGGCTCCTTTTTCGCTTGGTTACCTGTTCCTACTGGATTTACGTCAGCCAGCTTTGCCGATCTGCTTTTGGAGGAGGCTCATATTGTAGTTGCACCGGGAATTGGCTTTGGTCAGCAGGGTGATGCCTTTGTTCGGGTAGGCCTATTGACCGATGAGGATCGAGCAAGAGAAGCGATAAAAAGGGTTGAACAATTAGGAATCTTTCATGTAACATGAGAATTAATTTCTTTGATGTGAGGCTATGAATTCTTTTTACATTGTCATAGAGTAAATCACCTATGGATTTTATCTAGAAACGTGAATTTAATTTACGGTTTTTTGTTAATGTGGGAGGGGAATTGATGAGTACAGAGCTAGTGGTTGCTACGTATCTAGTCTTCGATGCCAAGGGAGATTTTGAGAAAAAAGCAGAGAAAATAGCGATTGGTTTGACGGTAGGCTCTTGGACTGACCTACCACAGGCACAAAAGGAGCAGATGAAAAAGCATTTAGGGCGTGTAATTTCTGTGGAGGAGGTAAAGGACGGATCAGCACAGGAAAGATCAGCTGTCATTCGCATCGGATATCCAACCCTTAATTTCAGCCATGATATTCCCGCTCTTTTAGTTACTGTGTTCGGTAAGCTATCCATGGACGGAAAAATAAAGCTACTTGATTTGGATTTTCCGGAGTCCTTTATTAACGCTTTTTCTGGTCCAAAGTTTGGTATTGATGGTGTTCGTGAGCTGCTTGGAGTGTATGATCGTCCATTACTGATGAGTATATTTAAGTCCTGTATCGGTCAGGATCTACAGAGTTTAGAGGAGCAATTCTATCAGCAGGCATTAGGTGGAGTAGATATGATTAAGGATGATGAAATTCTGTTTGAAAATCCTTTAACTCCATTTGAAAAAAGGCTTGAGGTTGGACTGAAGGCTGCCCAAAGAGCAAAGGAGCAAACAGGACAACAAGTTTTATATGCTATAAATCTGACTGGACCAACGACAGAGTTACTAGATAAGGCAATAAATGCTACAAAACAAGGAGCTACGGCCTTACTATTTAATGTTTTGGCGTATGGCTATGATGCACTGCAACGTATAACGGAGCATCCGGAGGTTCGCATTCCTGTGATGGCCCATCCAGCGTTAGCTGGAACGATTTATCCTGCTACCCATCATGGAATTGCAGCCTCCTTGCTTTTAGGTAAGCTGATGCGTCTTGCTGGAGCCGATTTTGTTCTGTTCCCATCACCGTATGGCTCTGTAGCTATGGAGAGAGGAGATACGCTGGCTATTGCAGACACGCTTCGAAAAGAATGGAAGTCTGAAAGAGGTAAGCTAAAGGCTAGCTTTCCTGTTCCTTCAGCAGGGATTCATCCGGGGATAACCCCTTTGTTACATGAGGATTTTGGTCTACAAAGTGTGATGAATGCAGGTGGTGGAATTCATGGACATCCAGGTGGAGCAAGTGCGGGAGGGCAGGCGTTTCGCCAAGCTATATCGATCTTACAAACAAGCTCTAGCTTTGAGCAGGAATACGTCAAGCATACAGAGCTGAAAAGCGCGATTGATATGTGGGGCTTAGTAGGGAGGAAATAGGACATGCATAGAAAACCAGTGATCTTCTGTGACTTTGACGGAACGATAACGCTACGAGATAACATCATTGCCATCATGAAGCATTTTTCACCGCTTGGCTGGGAGGAGATCAAGGATCAAATTTTAGATCAGGATATTTCCATCAGAGAGGGAGTAGGGAAGCTCTTTTCTTTGCTACCTAGCTCAGCTCGCAAGGAAGTTACTGAATTTGCTTTACAGCAAGCCGAGATTAGGCCGGGCTTTGAAATGTTTTTAACAATATTGAAGCAGGACGAAATCCCATTCTACATTGTCTCGGGTGGAATAGATTTTTTTGTGGATCCGATTTTAGAGCCTTTTAACTTAGAACAGGCACATGTTTTTCGTAACGAAAGTGATTTCTCGAAGGAGTTTATTCAAATTCTTTGGCCACATCCTTGTACAGAGGATTGTGATGTGGATTGTGGACTTTGTAAAACGAGCATTATTAACTCTTATTCCAAAAAGAATGATTTCCGAATCATGATTGGAGATAGTGTTACGGATCTTGCAGCGGCTAAGCTTGCTGATCTTGTATTTGCTAGGGGCTATTTACTTGAAAAATGTAAGGAGCTTGGTTTAAGATATCACGCCTATGATACGTTTGACGATATTCTTCAGGTTTTGAAAACGAGGCCTTGGGAGTATCAGCAGCTATGGGAGGAATTAACAGAAGCGAAGGAGCTTTTTGCCCGTAGAGATTGGTTCCCTGGTACTAGTGGAAATTTATCTGTAAGGACAAAGTGTGATCCCTTGCAATTTCTAGTTACGGCTAGTGGCAAGGATAAGTCAAAGACGACAAATGAGGATTTTTTACTAGTGAATGATCAATCTCAGTCTTGCTATGTAACAGATTTGAAGCCTTCAGCAGAGACCTCCATTCATGAGGCGATTTATTCTAAGCTTGGAGCAGGATCTGTATTACACGTGCATACGATTTATAATAATCTTATTTCAGATCTTTATTTTGAACAAAATGGTGTTGAATTCCAGCATATTGAATTAATAAAAGCATTTAATCTTTGGGATGAGGATGCCGAGATTAAAGTGCCGATTGTGCATAATTATGCAAATATACCAAAGCTGACTGAGGAAGTTTTAAGCGTACTAGATGTGCGCGTGCCGGGTGTTTTAATTCGTAATCATGGTATTTATGCTTGGGGGAAAAGTATCTTTGAAGCGAAAAAGCATCTTGAGGCGTTTGAATTCCTTTTTGAACTAAGGTATAAGAGGTTGGTTATTTCGCAAGTGAAAAGCTTAATTTAACCTAAAATAGATAATCAAGTGAGGCAGTACATGAATCACAACAGTGGTTCATATTATTATATAAACAGTGGGAGGGCTGCCATATGGCAACAATTTTTATACGTAATGAAGAAAGAAGAATTGAGAACCAAGAGCAGGTTGCTTCATTTTTAGCAGATCAGGGTGTTCTTTATGAGCATTGGGATACAACGAAGCTACCTAAGGAACTACAAGGAAAATGCTCCCTGACAGATGAAGAAAAGAGTCAGACGCTTGAGGTGTATGACGAAGAAATTCGCTCCTTGGCCGAACGTAACGGTTATCAAAATTGGGATGTTGTAGCATTATCCGAATCTACTCCTAATCTTGAAGATCTATTAAAAAAGTTTGAACAGGTGCATACACATACGGAGGATGAGGTTCGTGCTATCACAGCCGGACACGGTATCTTTATCATAAAAGGGGCAGAGGATACAGGCTATTTTGACGTAGAGCTAGAGGCGGGAGATGTGATTTCTGTTCCTGTTAACACTCCCCATTTCTTTACCTTGATGGATGATCGTCAGGTAGTTGCTGTAAGATTATTTATTGAGACAGAAGGCTGGGTAGCACATCCGTTTGAGGATCCTGAGTTTCAAAAATAAAAACTGGAGAATTAAGAAGATGTTACTCTCTCTTTTACACAATGTCATGTGGGGAAGAGAGTTTTTTTGTTAAAATACATTTTTAACGTATAAATATACGTATTTAAAAGAATATAGGGAAATTTGACTATATTTAAAATACCCCCTTTACAAGGCAAAAAATCATCTGCTATAATGACAAAGGAATCGTTGCTAAATGATTCCAATCAAGTTAGTGAACGAAGATATTAGCACTTTTAGTGAGAAAAAGGCAAGAGAGCTAGTATTAATTTTGTATCACTTGCATACAATTTATAAGACAAAATAAAGAAAAGGAGGTTTGTGACATGATGATGGGAACTGGATTTACAGGCTTTGAAATGACAATTACGGGTGTAGCAACAGCTATGGGGGCACGTAATGGCTCCATGACTAGCCCATATACAATATTAAATAGTCCATCTCATGGACACAGCCTACTTTGTAATTGGAGAAAGTGCTGAGCAATTTAGCTACTTCTAGAAGCTAGAGTTGTTCTTACGAAACGTAGTCTACGCTTATTTGTTATTGCCTATTGATTAAATAGCTATAGCATGAGGGTAGAATTACTTTACAGTTATATCTCCGTATACACAGACCACAGCTGTGCCATGATAGGCATACCTGTGGTTTTTTGGTTTTTCCTTGTGTATAAGTGCTTATTGTACTTTACTATATGCGGGACCATCCATAGGATGGTCTTTTTTCTTTCACCAGAGCTTGGTGATGAAGCAAGATTTTCAAATATTAACATTGGAAAGGGGGGATGAACATGATACTGAATATTTTTTCTATCAGCATAGAGATTAAGATTAAAAAACAACCCAAAGATGCTATTGTCCATTATGAAGAGCTACAGGATCCACTTGAGCAAGCTAAGCTTATGTTTTATTACAACACTATGAATAGGTAGTAAGTTAGTCTATCAGAGAAAGATTGTAAAGAAAATTGGTTGGAAATACTGAGGAGGAGATAAAGATGAGAATTTACGGGAAGCTGAGAATGTTTGCATGGAAGGTTAAAGCGATAGAAGACACCTGAAGGGGTTAGTGTCCAAGGTAAATGAGCCAATGAAGCGCTTAAGAAGAGAAGCTTATGTGGTACTAATGAGTTTTTGTTAAAACAATAATCTATTTGTCCCTCTTCACCCTGCTGCTGTTGGGTGAAGAGGTTTACATAGAAGGGAGTAGGAAGAAATGAAAGAGCAGGGCCATTTAAAAGATAATGAACCACCCATTCAACAAAATGAGATTAGAGTTATAGAATATACTCCAGAGTTAGCTGACGCCGTAGCTGATATGTGGAATCATAGCCGAGAAGGATGGGGCGGTCATTCCTCTATTATGACCGGAGAGCAGGTTCGTCAAAGGGAAGAGCAGTCTGGAAACAAAGCTCTATTTCTAGCTTTAGACGAGGATAAAGTAGTAGGGTATTGTGGTTTAAGTGAGTACAAGGAGGACGAGGGTGCTTTATATATTCCTCTGCTTAACGTTCGCACGGATTATCATGGTAAAAAAATTGGTAAGCTCCTTGTCTTAGAAGCGATAAAGCGCACTGTTGAGCTAGGATGGCCAAGGCTCGATTTGTATACATGGGCAGGAAATACAAAAGCTGTTCCATTATATAAAAAGTGCGGCTTCTTCTGGGAGGAGCGTGACGATTCTACACATTTGATGAACTTTATTCCAGCTGTCCTTCAGTCTGAGCTGGTAAAGGAATATTTTGAAGATGTTGATTGGTATTCTGCTTCTACACGAGCTATCGAGGTTAAGCCTGATGGACGTAAAGAAAACGGCTTTGATTTCTACACGTATGAATGGGAGCAGCAAGGCAAAAGACTGGTTATGGAATTTGAGCGTAAAGGAAGAGGACTAAGAAAAATTGAAACAGAAGATTATGTGATTTCTGCTAGCTTAAAGCAGGCCGAAGTCATAACTGGCTGTGCCTATCAGGTGGAATATCACGTTGTGAATAAAACAGAGCAGTCCTTGGAAATTAAAATTGAGGGATCTACTCATCGTAACATTCAATTCTCTTTTTCTGCTTATCATCAGGTGGAGAAGGAGAAAAATATAACGGGTGATTTTTTTGTAGGACCAATGGCAGAAGAACAAAGTGTATGGCGTACACATCCAGGAGTGCAAGCAGATATTTGGATTAACGGTAAAAAAGCTACGTTTACGTTAGGGGTCACACCAAAGCTTCCAGCAAAGATTAACATTGTGCAGCCTAACGAACAATCCTTTGTCGGTCAATCTGCTCAATTTTATGTTGATATAGAAAATAACATGGAGAACCCGATTTCACTTATGTTTGATTGGCCAGAGGAAAGCTGGATTAGCTTTAAAAATCAGAAATGTGACGCTCAAATTGAACCCAAAGAAAAGTGTTCGATTCCTGTATCCTATACTTTATTGAAGCATGGGTTCTATCAAAAGAATTTAAGTGTGAGCATAAAATTTAATAATGGTCAGCAGCTTGAGTATTCCAAGCTAATAGGTATTGGATTCTTAGGTAAAGGAGCTTTACATTATGGTGAAAGTGAGGAGAATTGGCATCTCTTTAATGGATTGTATGAGGTTAAGCTCTCAAAATTTGACAATAGTATAATGCCTCGAAAAGCTACTATGAAAGGCTCGCCAGCGTTTTGGAAAGCGCCACAGCTTGGCAAGCCATATTCATTAGAGCTTTCTAAAAAACGCCCAACAGTTGTACATTTTGGTCAGGAATTAGGTGCTGTGAGCTTACATGCATTGTATCACCCTTCGGACTTCCCCACAGTGGAGCTTGAAAGAATTGTTATGCTTTACTCTGATGGGTGTGTGGAACATAAATATAAGCTTCGAAACCTGTCTACTGGGGAACTGCCTCAGCAAATTTTGTTAGCGGATTCTGTCGTGTATGATCTAAGTGAAAGCCGGATTCCCTATGAAAACGGCTACCTTCAGTTGAGTACAGCAGACGGTGAGGAGTATAGTGATTGGAACGCTGGAAAGGTCAAGGAGAACTGGTTTTATTCCCAAGGCAATAAAGGGTCCCGTGGTTTATGCTGGTCACCTAAGTATAAGCTATCCTTTATTTCATGGTATATGTCCTTAGAATATGAGGTCGGTTCTTTACAGGGGAATGAGGAGGTTCAGCTTGACCCAACCTTTATTTGCCTTGACACGTATCGGTCAGCAGAGGAGTTTCAGACTTTTGCCACGTCTTATTATGGTGGCATCTCTACAGACGATGAAGAGGGAAGTGCTGCTAAACATGAAGTGCTGGAGAGTGTGGAAGTTGTTATAAATGGGAACAACCCTATTATGAAGGATACAGGGGACGTTGAGATTGTTTGGCGTAAGCAATCAGCGTTAGAAGGTCAGTTTACGATGCGATCTAAATATGGATCATCTGAACAGATGCTATCTTCAGTCTTAGCAGGTAACCGTTCGAAATTGGGTGAGCTTTATACGAACAAAAGCAATTCTATTGCTTTTGATATTTTAACTAGTACTGTTCAAACTCCAAGCTATATAAGAGATCTATCGTCCCTTATTTTGTACCCTGCTTCCCTTCCTGTAGAGCAGTACAAGGTGAACGAGCAAAACAAAGATGTTCTAGTTGTCCAGAATGGAAGAATTCAATTTAAAGTTGCACCTACCTTTTATCCAGGAATTTATTCACTACAAAGTATGGAGCAGGGAGAAGAAACAGAATGGCTACAGACCGCATTTCCACAAGCTAAACCAAAGTCTTGGTGGAATCCTTGGGGCGGTGGGATCTCCTCAAGAGCTAGTAAATTAAGTTCACGTTCATTACTTAAAGAAAAATGTGAAGGTGACTTTGTTTCCTTGTGTGATCAGTATGGAAATGAATGGCAGGGAATAAAGGTCCGTGTTGAAGTGACTGAAAATGAGTCTTTTAAGGGACTATCCTGGAATCAATATTTTGTAACTTTACCTGGATTGCCTTTAGTCTGTCATGTTATAGAAATTGAACAGCACACCAAGAGCTATTGGAATCAGGTTGATTGGCTAATGAATACCTCAATCAATAAAGGTAGTGCTCAGCCTTTAGTAGTAAGTATGGGGGAAGGCTTAGAGGAGAATGCGTTTAAACTTGGTGCGGTAGAAGTAGAAGTTGCTACTCAAAAAAGCTTGCTCTTTACAGAAGCACAAACGTCATCCAAGCTACAGCTGATTACTCCTGACACAAAGAGGAATGAGTACTTATATAATAATCAGGATGTAACGGAGGTTATGACCTTCCATCATATACATGGAGCTTCGGGAAATAGTATTGTTCTTCCTCCTGCTTTTTATCTGTTTACAGGTGAGCGTATAGCAGATGCAGCGTTAAAAAGTCTAAAAGGATTGCGTTTCCAGCCGAACGAGGTATAAGATATTAAGTGGATAAAGTGTGGAAAAGACAGGTCAGAATTTGTTCTGACCTGTTATTGCTTAGGGAAAAGTATAAAGAGAGGGTGTCTAATAATGAAAATCATAGATGCACATATGCACTTTTCAAATATAGAAGAGTTTAAACGTACAGCCAAAGAACTGTCCTTTGTAGATTATTCCTATCAAGGCATTATCGATGAATACAAAGATAATGGCGTCGTACTGGGTATTGGGATGGGAGTTACGGAAAAGGAAAAAGGAGGTTTTCCTGATGCGAATGCTGAAAATCCAATGGGGATGGATTTAGCCTCCGAGCTACCAGCTAATATTGTATATTGTGCGGGGGTTAATCCGTATCATTTAGATCAATCTGCTCTAGAGAGACTGGAGATTGAGATACAAAAGCCATATGTTGTTGGGATGAAAATTTACTTAGGCTACTACCCTTTTTACGCTTATGATGACGTATACCAACCCGTTTATGAGCTAGCTAAAAAATATGGGCTGCCTGTTGTGTTCCATACAGGAGATACATACTCAGAGCGTGGACTATTAAAATATTCGCATCCATTAACACTGGACGAAGTGGCGGTTCAGCACAGAGAGGTTAACTTTATGATGGCTCATTTTGGTGACCCGTGGATGCTGGATGGTGCCGAAGTGGTATACAAAAACAGAAATATGTATGCTGATCTTTCCGGATTAATTGTAGGGGATAAGAAAGATGTACTGAAGATGAATGATGAAAGATTTCAGCATATGCGTCATGCATTAGCATACTGTAATCGATATGAAAGGCTTCTGTTTGGAACGGATTGGCCACTTGTACAGGTTGGCCCATATATTGATTTTATCAAAGAGATGATTCCAGAGGAGTACCATGAGCAGGTATTTTTTAAGACAGCCTTAAAGCTGTTTCCAAAGGCTGCAGCGTTTTTACAGGATTAGAAAATGATGAATAGGAAAAGCTTATCCCTACATCGTTCAAAAAGTTGTCATGGGGTTGCTAATTGAGAAGTGTATAATTAGATAAATAACAGTTGGTTATCTAAATTCAGTATTGATTTTTAAAACTAATTATCGGTAAAGGGAAATGGTAAGGTCTCTTTATAAAGGAGGACAGTAAGGATGATAAAGCTTTTTGTTATTCTAGGTAGTATAAATGCGCTTTTAGCTGTAGCTTTTGGTGCTTTTGGTTCACATGGTCTAAAAGGGAAGCTTTCAGCGGACATGCTAAGTATCTATGAGACTGGTGTACAGTATCATATGTACCATGCTATAGGGCTAGTATTAATTGGTATTTTAGCTCAGTGGGCGGTTCCAAGTACTCTTCATTGGGCAGGCTGGCTCATGTTCTTTGGAATTATCTTTTTCTCCGGTAGCTTATATATTTTGAGTATTACAGGAGTAAAAATTTTAGGAGCGATTACTCCAATCGGTGGAGTGCTATTTCTAATTAGCTGGGTGCTTGTTGCAATTGCTGCAATTAAAGCATAAGGTTTAGGGGTGATGGTAAGGGTGCGTGTCAAAAAGAAAATGGTATAAGCATCAATTTCGAGGGTTTTCTCGTCTTTGAACTGTCTCTATGGTTGTAAGCTGATAGGACGGTCTAAGGGAGGACAGCCCTTTTTATTCCTTTATTTCTGCTTATTGTATATTCTTAACTATTTGAATTTAATGATAAAGCAATCTCCAAAACATGATATAATATTTAGAAATACGAATCTTTTTGATTACTTATCTTGAGGAGGTTGTGACCATGTTAGATCAGCTTTATTCTCGCTTGGAAGAAATTTATCCTGAAATGGTGGATTTTCGTAGAGATTTGCACATGTACCCTGAATTATCTTTTACAGAGGTGGACACACCAAATAAAATTGCAAGTTATTTAACAGCGCTTGGCTTAGAGGTTAAAACAGGAGTAGGTGGGCGTGGAGTCGTTGGTTATCTTAAGGGAGGCAAGCCTGGTAAAACGGTTGCTTTACGTGCAGATTTTGATGCTTTACCTATTCAGGATGAAAAGGATGTTCCCTATAAATCAAAGGTTCCAGGAGTTATGCACGCCTGTGGTCATGATATTCATACCGCTGCCTTATTAGGGGTGGCAAAGGTATTAAGTGAGCATAGAGAATCAATTGAAGGAAATGTAGTGTTTATCCATCAATTTGCTGAGGAGCTTGCTCCAGGGGGAGCGAAGCCAATGATAGAGGATGGCTGTCTTGAAGGGGTAGATGTAATCTATGGTGCACACGTATGGTCTGCCTGCCCTGTGGGAGAAGTAGAGGTAAAAGAGGGCTTTACGATGGCGGCCTCAGATGCTTTTGATATAGATATTCAAGGTAAGGGTGGACATGGAGCAACCCCTCATTTAACAGTTGATTCTATTGTTGTCGCTAGTCAACTTGTTTTAAACATCCAGCAAATTGTTAGCAGAAAAGTGGACCCGCTAAAGCCGGCAGTTGTTACAGTAGGGTCGCTTAATAGTGGGATTGCATTTAATGTTATTCCTGATAAGGCTAAGCTGACTGGAACGGTAAGAACATTTGATGATGATGTACGTGACCTAATTGAAAAGGAGCTTGAGCACATTACAAAGAAGACCTGTGAGCAAGCGGGGGCATCCGCTGATTTCACTTACAAGCGTGGATATCCAGCTGTGTGGAATCATCCAGAGGAAACGGATCGTGTTGAGCGACTAGCACAGTCTATCGTTGGAGAGAAGAATGTACGACGTAGAACGGCGATTATGGGTGGAGAAGATTTTGCTTACTATTTGCAGCATGTTCCAGGAACCTTCTTCTTTGTTGGGGGAGGTAATGCTGAAATTGACGCTGTTTATCCGCATCATCACCCCATGTTTAATGTGGATGAGAAATCAATGCTTGTTACGGGGAAGTGCTTTTTAGCTAGTGTATTCGATTATCTTGCTAGTACTAATACGATAAGTGAACAGGCTGTCATTGAAAGATAATGATAGATAAGCTTTACTTTGCGTTTCGATAGAACAAGGGTAAGAGTAGGTACAAGACTTGAATAGGTCGGAGTAAGCAAAGGAATTTCTTATTTTATAGAAATTCCTTTGTTGTGATAGAACTGTATTTCCTATAAAAGCTATAGATAGACTTATAAAGACAAGAAGAAAAGGATAGGTGGAGAAAGATGGTAGATTTGCGGAGTGATACGGTAACAAAGCCCACGAAACAGATGAGAGATGCAATGTATCACGCGGAGGTGGGAGACGACGTTTATGGTGAGGACCCCACAGTTAATCAATTAGAGGTGCTGGCGGCCGAGGTATTGGGGAAAGAAGCGGCTCTTTTTGTCACGAGTGGAACTCAAGGAAATCAAATTGCCGTATTGACTTACACCCGTCCTAGTGAAGAGATTATCTTAGAGGCTGATTCACATCTCTTTTATTATGAGGGTGGTGCTGTATCAGGGTTGGCGGGAGTTCAGACCAGAACATTACATGGGAAGAAAGGTCAGATTCCTATTCACGAGCTTGAAGCGGCTATCCGTGGTGTGGATATTCATGTTCCTAAAACATCACTCATTTGTTTGGAAAACACACATAACCGAGGAGGAGGAGTTGTTCTACCTCTTTCCTATATGGAACTAGTAGGTGATGTGAGCAAAAGATATGGGATTCCTGTTCATATGGATGGTGCGAGGCTTTGGAATGCTGCAGTAGCTTTAGGTGTTGAGGTGAGTGAGCTAACAAAGCACACGGACAGTGTACAGGTATGCTTGTCAAAAGGATTATGTGCTCCTATGGGGTCCATTCTGGCAGGACCAAAGGATTTTATAGATGAGGCAAGGTATTGGAGAAAACGCTTAGGTGGTGGGATGCGACAAGCTGGTTTAATGGCAGCGCCGGGAATCATTGCTATAACTGAAATGGTTCAAAGGTTAGAGGAAGATCATAACCGAGCAAAAAGTCTAGCTAAAAAGCTTACTGAGGTAGAAGGGTTTACGATCCAGCTTGCGGAGGTTGAGACCAATATTATTTTAGTAGATACGAAACAGTCTGGTCTAACAGCTGCAGAGGTTCTAAGTATTTTAAAGGATAAATATCAAATTCTGGCTAACTCATTTGGTCCATACACGGTAAGACTGATGACCCATCGAGAAATAGAAGAAGAACATGTGTTAAAGACAATTGAAGCTTTTAAAGGTATTAGGGCTACTTAGTAAGGGGGAATGATCTTGTTAACAAGTAAAGACCTAAAACAGCAATTACTGGTAGGGTATGATGAAAGCTTGTCCCACTCTGGCATTAATGGTGAGAGACTGGCTCAGCGACTCCATGAATTGGCTCAAATAGGTATGACTCATGAGTATGGCTCAAATCGAATAGGCTTTTCCACAGAAGAGAGAAAAGCAAAGGACTTCATTAAGAGTTGGATGGTAGAAGCAAACTTAAAGGTAAGGGAAGACGGTGCAGGCAATATTATTGGTCGTTTGGAAGGTAGGCTGAAGGATTCAGCAGCTATCCTATCAGGGTCGCATGTAGACAGTGTACCAAACGGAGGTCATTTTGATGGGCCACTAGGTGTACTTGTAGCTTTAGAGGTTGCCCAAGCGTGGCAAGATCAAGGGTATCTTCCTGAGCTTCCGTATGAGGTAGTTGTTTTTAGTGATGAAGAAGGCTCACGCTTTAATGGAGGGTTAACAGGTAGTCAAGCTATGATGGGAGAGCTTGACTTTGATAAGCTCCACACGTTATACGATATTCATGGAGTACCATTCAAGGAAGTGATGGAGCAAGCAGGTTTAAGGGTAGATAGCTTGAAGCAGGCTAAACGAGATGTATCGGAAATTAAGGCGTTTATAGAGGTACACATTGAGCAAGGAAAGCTACTGGAAAAAGAGGGACTTACACTCGGTGTAGTGACAGGAATAGCTGGTCCAAGCTGGATGAATGTGACGTTTACAGGGCAAGCCGGACATGCGGGCAATACGCCAATGACAGATCGAAAAGACGCTTTGGTAGCGGCCGGTCAATTTATTGCTGGATTAAAAGATTTACCTCAAACGGTTTCCTCTACAGCTGTAGCAACAGTTGGGAAGTTGCAGGTATATCCAAACGGAGTTAATGTGATTCCTGGAGAGGTCCAATTAACAGTAGATATTAGGGATGTTGATTTAGAAGCAAGAGACGAATTGGTTCAAAGGGTTTTAAGGCTTGGAGAGGGTATCGCTAAACAAGGTAACATATCTTTCTCCGCCTTTGAGACATTGAAGATTGACCCTGTTCCAATGAATGAGGGTATGCAAAATACTTTACATGCTGCTATACAAGATTTGGCAAAATCTACTCCTATTCTTGCCCCGGCATTAATAGAACAAAGCAAGGAAACCCCTTTTTCGCTTATTAGCGGAGCAGGGCACGATGCAATGATATTAGGGAAGCATGTCCCGACCGCTATGCTTTTTGTCCGTAGCAAAGAGGGGATCAGTCATAACCCCCGCGAGTGGACAAGTCTAAATGATTGTATGATAAGTGCGCATGCTTTAAAGGCATGTATAGAAAGAATGATGGTTATTTAATTCTTAATTTGTGATTTCAAACAACATGTAAGTAGACTTATTAAATGATCGCAAAATGTTTTCTTACATCGTTAATATGAATAAGGGAATGACTAGTTTGCATAGCACTAATGCAATAGTAACGTGAAGGGTCAAGAATCCTTGATCCTTTTCTTCCATAGACATTACCAACTATGATTCCATTATTTATAAGTTTTTGGCTAGTTACATCATCTAGTGGGTAATGGCTGAGGCATAATTGGCCATCTAATAGAATATCTTCTTCATAGACCTCATCAAATACCTTTAGGCAGCTTTGCTTTAGATTTCTTTTATCCGAATGACCAATTCGTAGTATTTTATATCCGTTTAATTCTTTTAAAATTCTCCTATTAAAATTACTTTTCTTATTAAAGACATTTCCAAGATGGTAGATGATGTCATTAGGCTGTACAATGCTATTCCATAAGTCAATATTTTGAGATGCTTCTTCACTTTCATGGATAGATCGAGATTTATAAAAGTAGTTTTCCCATCCAGTTTCAGCTACTAGCCATGTGTTAATCATTAGAAATCTCCTTTATTCTATAATATATTGATTTAACCATAAACATTTTTTGAATAGTTAATCTTTTTTATATTGACCTATCCCCTAAACAGTTGCAAAAGTAAGATTGAAAGTGTATAATTCAATTAGTAGATTAAATGTATTACACTAGTATCACTATGGACTAACAACATAGCTCACGAAGTTTTTGTACTGCTCTTGTTGCACTTGACTTGTTCATTTGGAGTTTTCTTGCGATTTCAGACATCGACATGAACATTCCATAAGAGTCGTATAGCATATAGTCAAGAACTTCTTTTTCGCGTTTAGTGAACTTAGACTCATTTCGACTGTAATCAACTTTTAGTTCCACATAATCATAGCCAGACTCCTTTATTTGCATGGAAAAATAATCAGAGGTCGAACCAGATTCATCATCTGCCCCGTCACAATAATTTACTAAAGTAGTGACTTGGTCTATCATTCTGTTCTTTTTTCTATAATAGTCAACTACAGTTCTTCGGATAATAGTTTGGCAGAACGCAGAGAATTTTTCTTGTGGAATCTCTGTTTTTGTGCGTTTTAAAGCTTTTAATATTTCTAGAATACAATTTTGTTGTACATCTTTTTTGTCTTGCAAACACACCTTTCGTAGTTCATAATTGAAAATTTTATTAATTGATGAAGATTCTAGCATGTCCATTATTAGATTGCATTTCATCTACATATCCCCTTGATCAACTTTAATTTCAGAAAATTCAGATTATTTTACCGTCCCCTAGTACCACTTAAAATAAAATTCGTTAAAAATTAGATTTTTATTAAGCGACATTTCCTTCACATAGCGTATACTCATTTCATTTACAGCAACAATATACTCTGCTTCCTATTCGATTTTCTATAGTGATCTAGTTGTATTCGAATTATGTATTCACATCGTTTTAACATTATTTATATATCATTTAAGTGATATAAATGGTTGTCATTTGTTCATGTTTTTCCTCCTTTTATAGTTCTTAATATACAAATCGTCTAAAGTAGGCATTAAGTTGCAAAAAAGATTTCATTTTATAAGAACATATGTTCTGTTTGATATTAAATTAAAAAGAAGGTAGTCATAATGTTATACATCAAGCTTCTGTAAGTTTATGCTGGAGGCTACCAACTGGCTTAAATGCTTTAATATTAATGTACCTTCTTAAGCGTTTGTTCTATAGAAATCTTTTCTATGAAAATAATGCAATAGCTGTAAGATATTAAATAATAACATACAACTAAAGACCTATATTTCATGAATATTATATCATACTAAAATTGTATTTTAAATACATTTTTAGGGTATTATAAATAGTTTATTTTCTATAAATACAAACAAATGTTCCCTTTTATTGATTTAGTATACTCTGTTATTCCATTACAAGTCAACTCAATAATAAAAAAAGCCATATTTAAAGGCTTTTTAATGGAATGAATTATTTTTTCAGGATAAATCTCTCAATAAGCAAAAAGGTAGAGTAAATTTAATTTTTATTTAAACTGAAAATATTTTCTACCTCGCAGTTAAAGTACTCACATATTCTCATGGCAACTGCTAATGAAGGCTGATTTGTTCCCCTTTTTATAGCAACGATTCCTTCTCTACTTATACCACAAAACAAAGCAAGTTCTTCTTCAACCTCTCTAATAAGTACTCTATATCCTTCCCTTTCTTTAATAAGCTGAGCTTTTCTCAGATTTAACATCGCAGATAAAGTATTGGTAGTCCGATAAGGTAAGATAGTTCGTGGCATTCTTGTATGCTCCTTTCACATTGTTATCTTTTCGAATGATATGCGAGTCTTTCAAGTTTTCAAGATGGTCGGAAATAAATAATTGTCTAACCTATAATAATATTGAGAAGCTCTCGGGCTCTTTTAATATTCCTTTATATAAGGCTATTAAAACATGAGAACATAACATTTTTGACAGGATCGGATAGAGTAGGTTAATGGAACTATAAATAATTCGTTAGGAGTGGTTATTTAATGACATACCAACTTACTGAGATTATGAATATTATTGAAAAGTATTGTAACTATAGTAGGGTAGCTTATAAATGTCGTGAGGGCATATTGTTAATTAAGAAATACAGAGAGGAAAATCTATACTTGTGCGAGTATTTGTCACTTATAAATGATATGGTAGAGCCTGTTATATTTGCTGCTGTAGGTGAAGAAGAACTGTATGAACAAATTGTTGAATATAATTTATATTAACAAAATAGGATTATTTATACAATAAAATAATTTGCATAAATAAAAAAGATAGCTGTTTATTAGGACAAACAGACTATCTTTTTTTGTTAAAACATTGGTATCTAAACATTTACGAGTTTACATACTTGACTAGTGCTTGAGTTAATAAATAAACAAGAAATGATATAAAGCCACTGGTTAGGGCAAAGGCAATTGAAGGTAGAGGATTAAAATTATAATTAACCAGAGCTAATATTAGCCCAATCCAAAAGCCATTACAAAATGGGCATTGTAACCAAACTAGCAATAATGGCCACCGAGTAGAGGCTTCATCTCTTAACGGTTTCAGCAATTTAAAATCAATTAAAAAGAATCTAATTGATAAAGTGAAAAGCAACAGTTCATAAATAGAAGCCATTAATTTTTACTACGAAGCTTCAATAATTCATCAGCTAACATTTCTGCTTCTGCTCGGCTGATTTTTGCTTCTCCACCAAAATCATCAATGATTTTCACTTCATTTTCTCCAATAATGACATCAGGGCAACAGCTACCTTGGGTACATAGAGTAAGTTTGATATCTTTCATTTTATCCCTCCAAATTTATCTTTTAAAGCTAAATAGATAATCATTTAGCTTTTATCACAAGCATTATAAATATAACTTTTGAAAAGCTAACATTAATCTTGTAGTTCCATTTTCTGCTGTTTGTTAAGGATTACTTCTCTATTTCTTATATTAGTAGACGAGATATTAGAAATCAGGTGTGGTACTGTCAGATCTTTTAAATCTTTAGGATCAGATCAGTACACACATCGATAGTATCTATAGTTGCTTGAACAAAAATGATAGGAGAGATGTAAATGTTAAGAAGTCGTTATGAGAAGTTTCCGAATAAGAACAAGAAGATGATTATTAAAGGTTCAGGTAAATTCATGGCTAAGATTCCAGGATGTCTTGAATTGATTACTCTTGGCCACTTAAACAATATGCGTTTAGATATTCAACTCGATATGATTGATATCGAGGGAGGAGATACGGCTACTCCAATTGATACGTTGCTTCAAAAGAAAGTTATTGATATTACCGCAGAGGATGCGAAGTTTGATCTAAACATGGTTCGCCTTGTATTAGGTTCAAAGCTTCGTGAAGGTGTTTCTGGACTTACTTACGATATGAAGGTAGAGAATCTTGTAGCTGATGAAGAAAGTGGAACGGTTGTAGCAAATGTAAGTCAATCTATCTCTACCGCACAAGGTATGCCAAAGGTGCAAGTATTTAACCAAACAGTAGGAATGTTCATTGATTCTACTACTTTCACTGCATCTGGGAATAAAATTAGCTTTACTAGTGGGGTTACTGATAGAGATGAGTTAGTTGTATACTTCCCTGTTTCCTCTTCTCAAATTGATCAAGATGGATTCGTATGGGTTCTAGAAGAGAAGCATTCTTTAAATACAGGTGGAGCAGCTGCGGCTCACCTAAATTATCCATTATTTGAATCTGCAGTAAACGGTACGATGAGCAAGATTGAACATGTATCTGCTCGATTAATTCACGAGAATAAACTTCTAATGAAAACATCTAATCCTAATCCAGGTCAAGGTGAGTTTTATGTAGATGTTAATGAAAATAAGCTAGTCTTTAACGAGTATCTTCGTGGAGAGGGTGTATATGTAAATTATAAGCGTCCTGAAGTGGTAGATGTGTTAGACATTGGGTCAAATGACTTCCCGCTTACTGTTCATATTGTTCATGACGGTTTGTTTGAACAAAAGGATGGGTCACTTCAAGGGTACCAAACAGAGTTATTCTCTTGTCGTGTAAAATCAAACTTTACAATTGACGCAGCCCGCCAACAGGCTTCAACTCATTCTGTAACCTTAACAGTAATCGATCCTGAAAGACCTGATGGACGATTAGGAACGATCAAGCGATACCAGGTTGCTGGCGGTAAGGGCCTAGAATGTTAATTCGAAAATAGTTTAAAGCTACACATAGTTTTGAGTCCCTATCGTCCATTCTTGGCATAGGGACTCTTACATTTTCATGTTCATTTAATGAGAGGATTTCTTATATTACTTATGAAGGCGTTTGACTTCCCCCTGTCTTTCGTCTTTTTTTATACATTAGGGGGCATAAAAAAGGGGGAGAAATAAAAATGAATAAACGTGATATGGTACTACCTCAAAATGGTGTGAATCCTAATGAGGTAGCTAAAGAAGAAATAGTGGAAAGCAAGGAGACAGATCTATCACCTAAAGAAGAGATTAGTCCTGAGGAAGCAAGCTTTCGAGAAAAAGTTTTCTTTGAAGAGGATGAATCTGTCAGATTACGTGATGGAATTTCATATAAAATCCCACCTTTAGGGATTAAAGCAGCAAAAGAATTAATGAAAAAGCTAAATTCAGTTGATACAGCTATTATTATAGCAAATATGATTGAAAATGAAGCTGGAGATACGAATTATAACGACTTATTGGAAGTGTTATTAATGGGCTTTAAGCCCTATTATCCCAAAATGACAACTGACTATCTAGAAGAATATATTGACATCGTTACGGCAAAAGAAATCATTGACATACTTATTGGGTTGAATGGTCTAAAAAAGTCCTTATAGACTCTGAAGAGGAAGAAGTAGAATATGATAGCTCATCTGTCATAGATTGGGCAGAAATCTTCTTCTTGATGGGTCACTATCTAGGATTTAAAAAACAAGATGTATGGCAGCTAACGATTCCTCAGCTTAATTATTATTTAAGGAAATGTAATGAGCATATCGAGTTTACTATCAAGGTTCATTCCATGTCCTATATGGGTCTGTTTGGCAGTGCTTCATCCTCAAATACTAGTTCTTCAGCAATAGGAGATTCTGGATCATACAATGAAGCTACTGCGGAGGATATGGAATGGCTATCAAGCATTCTGTAACGCTATTATGCTGTATGGGGTGCATAGAAGTAGGAAACGGTAAAACGTAGTTTTAGTCTCTAATTAATAAAGAAGGTGAATAAATGAGTAATACTATGGCGGATGGACAAGCCACCTCTAAATTGGGAGTTCAGATAATAACGGAGTTTCAAAAATCAATTCAAAACATTCAGCAGCTCAGCCCCGTTGCCCAACAGCCAAATGGAACATCTAATCCATTCCGTTTAAATTTGCAGGCTTATCTATTATCTGAGTTAGATAAAATAAGCACGCAATTTTTTACGAATATTAAAAAACAGCTAGATTCACATATTAAACAATTACAGTCTCAGATGCAGCATAGGAATGTATTAACAAGAGACGCCATTCAAAATGCAATATCTCAATCACTAGGAGTAAATCAACAATCTGGTATGTCTCAAGATGCTGCTTTATTGGGATTACTAGAATCATTAAAGCCCCAAATTGATTTATTGATTAATGGAATTTCAGATTTGTCTCAAAACCTAAAAGGCTTTCCGGGTATGTTTACACAAATAGTTTCAGAGATTAAAAGCAATATGAACACAACAGGCTCATCGAGTGCTATGGGAGGTTTAGGTTCCTCTAGTAGGACAATGGATAAAAATGGAGCAAGAAGTACTATAGAGAATGTTCTATCTAGTCAAGGTGGAATGGATATGAGAGGTAAAGGTCTTTCAGCTATTTCATTAGGTGATACCATTTTCGGAGCGATAGATCTTGCAGATGATTTTAAAAATGCCACAAACAGAAGTAATCAAAACACTTCTAAAGGAAAAGGCTTTCTAGCAACAGTAGGTAAAATAGGAAGAACTGTAGGGAAGGTATTTAAGCCAATTTCTTTAGCATTTGCAGCAGGGGATGTTATTTCATCAATAGGCGCGCTTATAGATGACTCTAAATTATCTGAAGAAGAAAAGAACCTCAGAAACCAGCAGAATAGTTTAGAAGCTTATAAACTTGGCAGCAACCCGATAAACAAATATATTGGTAAAAATCTTGGAAATGATTTATACAATGTAGCTTCTTTTTTATTTAATGGAGATGCAAATGCTAGAACGGGTCAAAGAGAAATTTGGGAGGCGAACAAAGAATATAGTGACTGGGTTAAGGAGCAATATGGACAAGAAGCATATAAGCAGCTTCCTATATTTAAAAAAGATGCTTATTTAGAAGAATTTCTAAATTCTACTGGGAAATATGATGAGCTTGCTCAGGCAGAGCAAGACCTTTTTAATAGTAGAGCTGTTCAAGAAAAAGAAGAATTGATTAATAATCAAAAAATGAAAGAGCAAGCGGAAAAGGCCATTAGAGAAAAAGAATCGTTATTAATACAAAATGGTGACTATAGTTCCTTCTCTGAACAAGCTCTAGGGGAACATCTTGACCGACAACTCAATGAACTAAACGATAATTATGATTTAAAGGAGCTAGAATCAATTTTATCTGGTCATAAGATGTATTCCACAGAGTTCTTTAATGTATTAAGACAGAGGTTAGAAGAAGAACAAGAATTAATCGATCAGAGCCTAGAGAATTTGGATGGATTGGATGATTATGATTCTATAAAAGATAAATATGAAAAACGTAAAAGTGAGCTAGAGCTTGCTCTAAATAATCTAAAACGCGAGGAAGCCATTACCCAAGCCAATGTTAACATAAATGACGCACAGCATAATAAAACGATGCAGGATCTCATGGGTTCTCTAACCATGAATCGTAACTCTACTGAATATATAGATCTACAGAGAAGTACGACTTCTGAAATGATAACGGCACTTAAATACAATCTCGATAATCTTAAAAAACAAGCTATTCTTGATCCAGATGACGAATTAAAGGGGCAGATCCAAAATCTAGAGCAAATGATCCTAGGGGCAGAAGTCTCTTTGAAAGATCTCTCCCTTCAGCGTATTACTGGTTATAGAAGTGAGCTTCAGCAGTTTAATTCTGAACAAGAATTGGAGCTAATGAGAACAAAAGTAGCTCATGGCTCAAGTAATTATCCAGCAATCAAACAGTTTACAAGAGCCCAAAATCAGGAGCTAATTTCTAAGCTTAATGAATATCAAGCTAAGCTAGAGTCTGAGCTATCACGAGAAACAGACTCTGAAAAAAGAGAAGCCTATGAAAGAGAACTAGTTAATTTAGAAAAACAATCCTTACAGGTTCAATTAGGATTATTAGATGAAGTAAGAGGACAGGGTGGAACTTTCAATTTACCAGACGGGTTCAGAGCAATGAGTGAATTTGACTATATGATGAGTAGGGGAACTCATTCTAGCTATGCTCTGTCAGCTGGTGATATGAATGTAAATGTTATCTTACCTAATATTAATAATTGGTCGACTCCAGATCAGATTCGTATGGCTGCTGAACAATTCGGAAGAGGGTTGGCAAACAGCAGGCAAAATTCTTTGAGGTTTATGCAAGCTGGTGGGCCGTATAATTACCGGACACTTTAGATAGTAGGCCCCATCAATAAAGGTGGGGCTATTTTATAGAAGGAGGGGAACGAATTGTCCCAGCAAAAACCATATCGTAATGAGGATGACATATATAAAAAGAAGCTTTTCTATGACAACGGGATTGAATTTAAAGAAGTTAAAGGGAGAATGACTAGAGAATATGTCCCTCCTACACCTGTATTAATGTCCCATGCTAATCAAACCATTCAATCATCTGCTGGTTTAGTCCAAAGAGGAACCTCTCATTATACATTGACATTATCATTTCTATTCTCTAGCAAGAAGGAGTACGCAGATTGGGTACAATTTATTGGCTCAACACATAAATTTTATGATGAAAAAGGCACAATTTATATAGGTGTGGTCAATGGAACTCTAGATATTAGGGCTGTCGAGCAGGAAACGAAATACTTAGTATCCGTGCCTTTAATTATGATAAGAAAGCAGGACTTTGAATTTAGACATAAGGCTCCGTTTGTTGATATCGATCAGCATTGGGCAAAAGTATATATTGATGAATTACAACAAAGAGGACTTATTTCTGTTTATAACAGTATAGGGGAGGAGGTTCAATACTTTAAACCTGAAACCTATATTAACAGGGCAGAAACTGTAACCTTTCTAACAAGAACATACAAGTATATTAATAAAGTTCTAAGGGGGTATTAACATGCGCTGGATTGATATAAATCCAAGGCAATGGTTCTATAGATCAATTTTAGAGTCCCAGCAGGTTTTCTTAGATGCTGATAAAGAAAGAACATTGTTTAATGGTCATACCTATAATATGTTTGAGGATGAAAAGGAGAGAAGGGTTGAGGTCATAATAAGTGATGAAGGTCAAAAGGAATTTGAAATCCAAGGCTTCAAGCCAGATCCGAGGATGGAAGTCCTTATCTACATTGATGGTGTTGTAGTTTTTCCATCAAAACTAGAAGATGACTATGTTCACCTTCCTAACCCCATTGCAGGGAATAAAGAGGTCGTTATTATTATCTCTGGCGTTCCTAGGTTGACGAAATATCCATGTGATCCTAATGCAACAGATTGCTCTAATGGGAATTGTAGAGAGGTGCCTTTAAGTAGTGGATGTCAGCCTCAATATCCAAGTGTAAACTTAAGGCAGAGGGGTAGCTACTCTTTTAATATTAACTATCTACGCAATGAGGTAGCTATTTCTCTTGGAAAAACCTTGAAGAGAGTCAATGTAGAGCTCTTACCAGGGGAGTCCACTCAGAATGCTTTAGAGAGAGTGCTAGGTTTTAAACAAGATGTTTTTACTGTAATAAACGGTGTACTATACGTATCCTACCATCTTAATCAGGTGCCTGTAAGAATCAATTATAACTATATCGACCATAATGATGGTGGAATCGTTAAATATACGGCAGGAGAGAGAGTTATTCCTACTTCCAATTGTGTCCTTTATAATGATAGATTCTTTCCTGATGTTAAATTAACTAGAGCGGAGTTCTTATCTCTAATCCAGAGGATGAGAGAGAATTTTTATAATAGATATACAGATCGGGGTTATGTGAAAGTAAATAAATCCTTAACTCAACGCTATATAAGGGATCGAAGTGAAATAGTAGGTAGATGGTATGATGAAGATGTTTTAAGTAGTTTAGATGAGAAATATTTAGATGGGTGTTATGTTTTCCCGCTTTACGAGGATGATAGCTTTAATCCACAAGCATGTATTACTAGAGCCGAGGTTATCGTGTATTTACACAGGTTTATTGAGTGGTCCTTGGAAAGGTTCAGGTGATCGAGATGACAATGATTTATGGACATCAAACACCTTCCAAGTCATTTATGGATAGTTTAATGAAAAAAGTCAATGCATATGGAACGGAGCCAAGGGTTTTAATTGAATTGGATAAATTCTCATATGTTCCAGGTGTGAAAAGTAGATTTGATATCGTGGAATGGATTTTCAAAAATGAAATTAATGATGTGAACGGTGATGAAATTCCAGCTGTTAATGAGCCTGATTTCCAACACGACACAGGGCATGAACCTGATAAACATGAAAGATATGAGTATATTGTTTGTGCCGCTCAGGATGCTTGTAGAGCATGGGGGCTGGATAAGTACGCTGTTGCTTTTTTATTGGCGATTTGTAAGCATGAAACCGTATTTGGAACAGCAGGAAAGGGAGAAAAAAGAAAAGGAAGCTATGTGCTAGGCTACGGCTGTCCTGGAAATTGTAATCCAAGCTATGCTGGAATAAAGACTCAGTTTTATTATGGAGCTAAAAGATATAGAGAAGCTTTAGGAAGTAAGTTACCTGAAATCGCTTTGAATGGGCTTAGACAGTCAGATGTCGACTGGTTTCATGAAGGTGGAGATAAAGGCTATGGGAGATGGGTTTGGTCAGCAGACGGAGCAAATTGGAAAAGGAATGTATGGATCAACTACCAACAGCTTGTACAGCAAGATTTGTCCTGTAGTTCTACTCAGGCATTGTCTACTCCAAACCTCTTCAGCCAATTTCAAGCAAACCAAGCTGTTCAGTCAGTAGCCGAAGTACCTGCCTTCCCTATTGAGGGATCTTATTTTGGAAGCCATTCGGGTGATGCTAGGGTAACCTCTCATAGTAGTAAGAACTCCAACAAAACAAGATCAAATCATAGAGGAATAGATTTGTCTCTTAATGGAGGGCCAACTGTAGCTCACGGTAAAAATATTGTAGCCTGCTGGGAAGGAACAGTTAAGGTTTCTAAATATAGTTCTTCTTACGGAGAGTATGTCATTGTAACTCACACAAATGGTTGGGAGACTTTATATGCCCACTTGGTAAGAGGGAGCCGTGTTGTGAGTGTAGGACAGAAAGTATTGAAAGGACAGGTGCTAGGTAAGCTAGGGAATACGGGAAATGTGTCTCCTAGACCATCAGCTACTAATCCACTTGCTGGAACACATCTTCATTTCGAAATATGGAAAAATGGTTGGGTTTACGGAGGAAATGATTGGATTGACCCGTACCCCGTGCTGACAGGTGCACAAAAAGTATCAGCTGACCAAGGTCAGGATAATAGTAAGCTTGAAATCATAGAGAACGTGCGCTACAACAAATGCTATAACAAAAATGGTCATCTATCAGAGGATTTCTTACATCTCGAAGATGTTACTTGGTTTACAGATGCCACATTAGCCCAAAAATTTGTTGGATACAAAATAGGAGCCATTAAATCTGGAGAGCATAGAAGCTTTGCTTATAAACATAATTTCTCAGCTGATGGCTATTTTGAATATAACTTTATTGCTGATTTGAAGCAGGGGGATACCCTAACGATTAGGGTCGACGGAATACCTACTCAAATCTATACACATGAGGATACCAATGGAAAAATCATTTATGCTCCCCCTGTTATTGTTAAATATGCGAATGTATCACAAGGTGGTGCAAATTCAAAAATTATAGATTTCCATTTAGAATCTAGTAGTGGAGAAGCTTATTTTGGATTAGGGTGCTTTAAAGTTGCAGAAGTAGAGGTTGCCTACGGGAATACTCAAGCGGAGGTTACTCAGAGACTGTTGGAAAAATGGCACGATGTAGGCGCATTTGTCTATTCAGATACCATTACCTTAGAAAGTGATATTGTAGAATGGGAGATCAATAATCACTTTGACATGCAATCTGCTACAGCTCGAATCACTTTAGATAACAGTAAAGGATTATTCTCCCCGACCTATGAAAGAAATCCTCTGTTCCCTGACAACCTTGAGGAATCCATCTATTCATGGTATGAAAATGGTCAAGTGCAGCACATTATTAGTGAAGCAACACCTATCAGAATTTATGCAGGATATGGCGATCAGTTAATTCGAGTGTTTACTGGAGCAATAAAGGGAGAAGTAGAAGAGGATTCTACTGAAAGAACGATAACTTTTAAATGTGTGGATATGTATAACCAGCTAGAGGAATGTGTATTCACGAGACCATTAAGCTTTCCTCCTGTTGATGAAAAAACGGGTCATACAGAGGAAGAACCGAAGGTCATGTGGCTAAAGTCATCCATTGTCCAAGCCATTGTTCGTGAAGCAGGCTTAGTAGGCTGGAGATATACCCTAGAAGATATAACCCATCCGGATTTCATAGTAGAAGAATCCGTTTATTTGGACATAGATAAGGGTGAAAGAAAAGCAGTTAAGCTTGATGAACATGGACATCCTCAGGAAGTTCAAATTGAGCCTGAACAAACCATTGGTGGCTACAAAAATCCGTACGTTGAGACGGCACAGTTTCAAATAGGAGCAAGAGCTTCAGATGCAATAAATCAGCTTATTTCAGATACAATGTATAGAAGTTATTGCAATCGATATGGAACCTTTATTTTGGAGCAGATTCCAACGAATACAAGTACAAAATGGAGCTTTATTGATGAAGAGAATCTATATGGACTGGACTCTTCCATCGATTACTCAAGAGTCCGAAATCACCTAATGATTGCAGGCCCGGCAGGCTTTGAAGCGAAAGTAGATCATTTTTTTGATAGGGATCTAACCATAGCTTTAAAGGGAAATGTTCGTACAGCTGGGATTCAGGTCGATTGGCTAGATGAGAGATTTGGTTCGACAGCAAGAGGGCAAAAAGAAACAGTGGCAAATCGTCTTTTTTATGATATGAAACGTCAATCACGAAGCTATAGTGTTGTAGTAAAAGGAAATCCAATGATTGATATCTTGGACGGGTGCTATATTTATGACAGAAATACCTCATCATCAGGCTACTATATGATCAAAGGAAATAGGTTGGTTGGTAATCAGCAAGGAATGCTAAATTTTATAGAGCTTACTTGGGAGAATACGCAACAAACAGATTAAAAAATATAGAAAGAAGATTATTCAACATTACGTTAGAATAATCTTCTTTCTTTCTATAATGAAGTATGAAAAGAAGGTGATTAAGCTATGAAGAACTTTATGAACACAAATGAAGTCTTTCCTATATTGGATATGATCAACAGGGAAAGAAATAAAAAGAATGGAATTCATCTAAGTGGTATTGGGGGCTATGCTGATCAAAATAATGATTATATCACTGATGCGTGGCAAATTGAGAGCCTTGAGATCATTAGAGACGCCGAGAATGAAGTAGATCCCCATGTCATAAGTCAGGTTGCTATTGCATACCGAAACGGTGCCTCTGAAATGATTACTCTAAAAAGAGGTTTAACACCCCCTATAGATAGCAATTTACCAGATAGTGACTATATTAATCACATCTTAATTAGAGAAGTTGTTATTGAAACAAGCTATCAATTGGGAACTAGCGTGATACAAGCTAAAATACTCAGGGAAAATGATTTTGGTTCTATACAAAGAGTAGAGCTGGAGTATGATGATGAGCATATTCAACATTCTCACACAGAATAGGAAGGTGAATTAATTGAGCTTTGGTGCAAATGTAATTGTTGGTGGAGAGTTAGAAAGAGTTGGTCGACTACAAAGTGGACGTTTAGATCACCCCTTCATGCCCCTGAAAACTGTTCCTTACATAAAAGGAGTTTTATTAGAGGTACCTGGAATGGTAGGGGAATATGATATACACTTTGTTCCTGAATTTGATATTGAGCTCATATCAATAGCGGTGGGAGCAAGTGAATATCATCCGAAGGATCATTGGAGTGTATTTATTAATCAGGATGAGCCGAAAAACTACATTTTTGATGAAATCTACACAAAGGATTTACCAGAGGGAGCCTACCTGATGGCTGTAAAGGTCGTAGAAAAAAATGTTCCCATTACGTTTAGATTCAATAATGAAGGTGGCAAAGCAAAGTATGTGTGGATTAATTTTCAATGCTTAAGAGATGAAGATTAGAGATGAGGGGTGAGGAATAATGCCTTGGGTTGAGGAGGAAATTGAGCATTCAAAGTTCTTAGATACATTTTGGTGGAAGATCTTACGGCGCTTTAAAGACCCCGAAGAGAACTATTGGTGGCAAAATTTTAACGAAGATATCGATAAGGTTGAAATATATAAAATTTCCTTTGAGAGAGGGCTATTAGTCAACAGAGGTGGTAGATTGCAGCCCCCCTCTACAGCAAGGAATGGGAATATATGTGTAACAAGACACATCATTATGAGGCGATGGGATAATGAATTTTTGGGACTAGCTCAATCAACGGGAGCTATTCGTGTTAGCTCGAGGGAGCTTCCAGTAAATCAAGATGAATGGCTACGCTGGAGTATCAACTTTTATAATAATACAGCTGCTTATACGACTGTCTATGCTTATACCATGGATAATTACGAAGGCTATACACATTTCTTAGATGAGGCAAATAATCCTAGACCAGTAACTATTTTAAGTCACGACTCTGGTAAAGGGGTTCTGCTAGCTAGCCTAGATATTGAACATTATAATGAGAATTTACAATTCCCCAAAATGATGCAATCTCCTATTGTAACCCTTCGATTAAATGAGGAAGAAGGAGAGCTTTCAACGATTGGTGGGAAAATGATAAGGACAAATACAAACTGGTGGGATGACTCGATTATTAGGGTTAAGGGAAACATTACTGAACGGTCTATGTTTTTGACTTTCCAGACAGATTCTGCGCCTACCTGGCAGAATAACTTAGTGACCACTGTCCCACTATTCTTTGGGAATATCATACATTCTGAAAATAATAGTAGCATGATAGGCATGTTTGGAGGAACTCAGGTCCCATCACATTTTGATTACGATAACCTACAAGAATCAACGTCCATCATGCAGCCAATAAATAGAAATTATGTCCATTATCCCTCCAATGGAATCGATTCAATTATGGTGAAAAGATCAAAATACGGAGCAAGGTATCAATCACACTTTTTAAGATGGAATGCTCCGGCTAATGAAATGCCTCCTACAAGGTCCGAAACTAGGGGGGATCGGGTGAACAGAAAGTATCCAAGATCTTGGAACTATTTAAGAGAGGGTTATTATCAATATGATTTCCATCCTTCTAGATATTCGGATACTTTACACTCTTCTAGAGCCTATGTTGTGCACCCTGAAGATGGGGTATTAGGGTATATTCCAGCTATTATTTTAACCCCATCAATTAATATGTCAGAGGGTGAAACCCTACAGCTTCCTCATTACTGTATAGATTGTCAGGAGGAGTATATCCACCCTGTTCCTGAAGAGCCAGTCATTACCCCTTGGGAGCCTCCTCCAGACTCCAGAATACTTTCACTTAGCTAACCATGAAATGGGGCATTATTGTCATTACAACTCAGTTTCACTACAAAGATGGCAGGAGATTCAAGCAATCGATAGAGATAAATATGGAGAGTACACCCCTCTAAGTACAGAAGATTTGAAATATATAGAAATAAATCTTAGTGAATATGCACATTGGTGGTTTCCGATTGAATTTGTAGCGGAAGGGAGGAAAAGAAATGATTAAAATAGCAGCTTGTTCATTATGTAAGCATTTACTGACAAAAAGAGGAGAAGTCCCAAAGTGTAAGGCTTTCCCAAATGGTATTCCAGATGTTATTACTACAGGTGATGAGTTCCATCTTGAGCCGTTTGAAGGCGATGGAGGAATCCAATATGAAAGGCTTGATGAAAGTAGAGATTTCAGGCGTATTTTTAATTTGTAATCATAGGTAAAAATAAGTTAGTGGCTTTGCATGTAGCTGGATAGATGAGGAGGTCATTTGAAATTGAATATTAAGAAGGCGGTATTACCCCAGCTACTTTACCCTTCTAAGGGGTATGGTTCAAACACTTCTACTCTTATTGCAGGAGTAAGGTGGTGGAATGAAACTTACGAAGAGGCTAGTAGATTTACAAAGGGTGGAGAAGTTTTATCCTATCATGAAGAAATTCCAATTAGGGTTATTGATGCTTGTATAGATCCTACACCAGAGTTGGAGGTCTTTGTAAATAAAGCATTACAGAACCTTGCATTTGTAAATGTAAGTATTAGATATCTAAAAAATAATAGAGTTATAGAAGAAAAAATTCATGTAGATGTTTCATCCCCCCATCCAGAGGATTCTAATATTAATATTATTGGTCCTATTAAGCTGCATACAAAGGATTTAGGTAAGGAATCTTCTTATTATGATTTTTCGCAGATGTCTGGAGAAGGGTTATATGAAATTGTTGTTTTGGCCTATGACAACAATGGGGATTATATAACTTTACGAGTTCCCTTTAAATTTATTAACTTAAATTCCAATAAGGAGAAGAAACACAAAATAGAAGAATATTATTATACCTTAATTGAAGGGGCTTCACCCTTAAGTAAGAAACCAGGAACACATTATAGAGCTGCAGGCGTAGGAATTCTAAAGAAAAGTGCATGTGGGAGCCGAATGATGACTAAGCCTAGTGCTCCAATAAGTAATCCTTCACAATATCCTATTATAGAATCTCCACTATTTGCACCCTGTGCGCTACTTGTTTCACCTAGTCATCAGAATTGCTTTGTAGGAGATACTGTTTCATTTTCCTTTTCTCATGGTAATGACTCAGGTGTTGCTTTAATGGAAGTAGACTTTGATAGTGATAAATTAGATCAAATTGGTGAGCGTAGCTTTTTGGTTAAAGAGGCAGGGGTATATGCTTTTCAATTTACCGCATTATATAACAATAATCAGGAATGTAAATCACAGGTTGTATATATTGAAGCTCAGCACCAGCCTATACCTACTAGAAGGTGTGGAGAGCATATTAGTGGTGGACAGGGATATGCTAATTACCAGTTTTACATGGGCACTCAAGCTGGTAGAGTAACGGTCACTTACGATTTTTATAGTGCTCCTGATAACATGGATATCTACGATTCTCATGGAAATAGATTAGCAACAACCGGCTATATTACAGATACTCAAGGTAGTCCAATAGTTCTCAATTATGAGCCTAGTATGGGGAATTTAATTGTAATTATGAATGATGGTGTATCAGGGAGCTTATGGGAATATAGAATTAGCTGCCCTGTTCCATGGTAGTAAAACATTAATCATGTTATGGAATAGAGAAGAATGCCTATAATGAATGTGCTGCTCGTTTCTAGCAACTATTTCGTTTAGTGAAACGACTGCTATAGAGAGCAATGTTAATGGACTTTCCAAGTTCAGTACATCTTTCTAAGAAAAAAAATAAAAGAAAAGAGGGTGTTTTAATGCCTTTTATTGATACAACGCCTGCTCTATCTGAGTATAAAATTAAAGAGGGCAATGTTCAGGAAGCATTAGGAAAGCTACTTGAGGCTCAAGGTTGGACCATTGCTTTAACCTTTAAAAAGGCTGTAACAACAGCTCACTTCTTATCTAACGGTCATCCTGAGAGTGCAAGGCATAATGAAATTTTTGCCGTAGCGCAGCATTATATTTATCAAAATGCTAAAGGAAAAATGTTGGGCTTAGCAATAGCGGCTGAGTTCACAGAGTTTACCAATCACCATATGGGAGTTCCTTTCTATAACATGATGGGGGGAACTACTGAGCAAAAAAATAGTATGATTACATGGCTTGTAAACAAATTTGAAGATAACAAAGTCAATACCTCCTTATATTACTATATGGTTGAGGAACTTCCAGAAATCGAAAATGAAACTACACTTCTTGTTCCCTACGGGGGTTCTAATATCAATGATTCCGATCCTAACAATCCATACAGACCAACGGACGCTGATACAATTTTACGTATGGCGCTTGATTGTGAGGTTGTGGAAACTGATTATGCTACTTCTAGTCAAGGCTCTCTATATATTAAGAGAGCAGATCCAATGATAATGCAATCCCCAATTGTTAAGAGTTCACTTAGACCAAACTTTACTGAGGATGTTAGTCACCCATTTATGAGAACAAACTGGTGGGAAGATAGTGAGATTTCGCTAAGGGGCTATATTGACAGCGAAAACATCTTTGTCGTGCTACAGGCTGATAATGTACCTGCATGGGAAAATAATATTATACCAACTGTACCCTTGTACTTTGGAAATATTGTACCTCTTGATAAAGGAGATGAAGAGGTAGCATTATTTGCAGGTACTGTACCTCCAGGTACAAATGAAGATCAGGTGGCTACGTATGATTTTGATGGTATTGTAAGAGGCGGAGATCGAATTATGCCAATTTTAAAAAATTATCCCCGTCATCCTTCAAATGGTGTAGATACGGTCATGCTTAGTCGCTCTAAATTTGGTGCGCGCTATCAGGAGTACTTCTTATCGTGGAATGCAGCTCCTAATGAAATGCCTCCTGCTAGACAAGGTGTAAATGGAAGGAAGAAATACCAAAGAGCATACCAAAATTTTGATACTACAAATTACAAGTTTCAATTTAATCCCTCTAGATACTCGAATAAGATCCATACTTCTAGAATTTATGTTGTGCATCCAGAAGAAGGGGTTAGAGGACATTTGAATCACTCTATTGGCTTGAATTCAACGAACTTCAGTGCTGGAAAGCTTCGTGTGCGCAAAGAAAATTGCCCTGATAAAATCTTTGACGTTTATAAATATGTGCCTATCAGTGGATTATCTCCTCTGACAAAGAGACCAGGTACAGCGTATAGACCGATGGGATTAGGAATTTTTGAATCTGAAGTTAATACGGGTGAAAAGACTGTTCAAGTCAATGCTAAAAACACAGTTCAACCAGCAGAACCTGTCGATGTGAGAATAGAAAGTCACTCCAGTGGAACAGTAACACTTTCCTGGACTAATCCATCTGAAGATGGCTTTCAAAGTATTAATATTTACCTCGATTCAAGCGAGGAGAAATATGCCTCAGGTGTAACAGCAGTAAACGAGTATCTAATTTCAGGACTTACAAGTGGGGACAAACACACAGTTACCATAAAAGCTGTTGACATAAATGGTAATGAGTCTATAGGTATAACTACAGAAGAAGTAACAGTACTTTAAAATAGGGAAGGTGATTACATGATTAATCAAGATGGTTTTTTCGACGAAACTTTATCTGTTCAGTTAATGCCTCAGGAGTTAGAGGAATTATTTAATGAAGCTGGTTGGAAAACAACAGCTAAATACCGCGTATTTCACCCTTTACAAGGGGATAGC
This sequence comes from Bacillus horti, assembly GCF_030813115.1. Taxonomy (NCBI): domain Bacteria; kingdom Bacillati; phylum Bacillota; class Bacilli; order Caryophanales; family Bacillaceae; genus Caldalkalibacillus; species Caldalkalibacillus horti. The sequence continues at coordinate 173,858 of NZ_JAUSTY010000009.1, forward strand.
TATAGAAAGAAATTTGGAGAGGTCAGGCTATTTAGTTCTACGGGTAGTGATGAGAAAAAGAGAAACTTCGGCTTTATTAGTGGATACGGTGGAAAAGTTACACCAGTCGGAGAAGAGCCTATCATTTCTAAAAACTCATTTTTAGGTGAGCTTGAGGAAATAGAAGGATCAAATGGTTTGAAGTTTAAATTCAAAGTATTTCCAGTTCTTAATCACTCTGTTCTAATCTATGACGAGCAGGATGCATTGTTAGATGAAGCTAGTTATACGGTAGATGGTGAAAATGGTGAGGTTACATTTACCTCGGCTCCAGATAAAAAGCTAGTAGCTACTTTTGCTCTGACCGATAACGCACCTGAAATGACTAAACGTCTTTGGTTCTTTACATTTGAGGATTTCCGTCCGGAAAGATCTATTTTTAATAGCGAAGGATTAGAAATTAGTCGATTACAAGATCCAATTAATGGGCAGTATCATTTTCCTCTTAAATCCGGAGAAAGTCTTAAGCATGACACGGTAGTCCTTTATAGCGGAAGAATAGGTGCTGGTGGAAGTGGACAGGTCATACCTACAGAATCCTATACGATAGACTATGCCCAAGGTAGTGTTTCCTTTGAATCCACGTATACTGTACCTCCTGTTATTTATGCAGACTATACAACGTTTATGTCTGCTGACGATGATGACTTCGGAGATTTATTAGTTCCGGATTTTAAGTCCCATGATCCTGAAGAATTGGCTGGGGCAGCTTATTCAGGTCTAAGGCTTATCTTCCCATCTATTCCTACAGCCGTTTCTTTTATACCTGATGATGAATATGGTTTAGGATGGGGGAGAAGCTCCCAAATTTATGTGTGGGGTAACGCCTCAGTTGATCGAATTATTTCTTATTTTCGTGTAGACCCTGCTCCAGATCCGGAGAAAACATATTTTGCACCTTTATACATTGGTAGACTTTCGACAATAGGTAAAGAGCCAAGGCTAAATAATGCACTTATTGGTGGAAGTCGAGGCAAAGATCAAATTGAGTATGTCAGTGGGTTAAAGCTAGGAAGAAATGTTGTAGACTACGGTCCAAACACCTCTAACGGTAATACTAGTGTAATGCTCCAACAATCCGTAGGCGGTGCTATGTATCAGAAGTATTATTTATCCTTTATCACTCATGATGCCGAAGCTGATAGAACCAATGAATCACGCTTCAACCCTTCTGTATATAGTGGGAAATATCACATTTCACCAATGTACATTGTTCATCCATCAGATGGCTATGTTGGGAGATTAGATGAGGTTTATGCGATTCATCCTAAGAATATATCTCAGCTAGATGAGCTTGAAGTTACGGAGAAAGCAAAAGATGAACATCTTGGAAATGGAGATGGGACAAACAAAGTGTTCCATTTATTCCATAAGCCTGTGTTAGATGAGGAGTTTAGAATTCAATTAGTCAGTGACGATGGCTGTAGCTATTTAGATGCAGATAGTGGAGGGTTTACTATCCATGCTGAGGATGGCACAAAGTTGATTGAGCTAGAATCTGCTCCTGAGCGTGACGTAGAAGTGTATGTTACCTACAATTACAATCAAGTTTATCGTTTTACGTTAGCTGACACCCCAACTACTCCGTTTCGATTAGCCAATATGACCCCATATAATCCTATTGGGCTTGGGTTTTTGAAGGAGAATATCAATTAATTACGAAAGGTAGGTGGTGGAAATGGGTAACGGTAAACAATACCTTCTCAGTTTCACTGCCTTTTTTCATACTGGGAAGCAGTACTCGATCTCCTATAATCTTCACCAAAGAATTGCAACCCAAAATAAATACCCTTATATGTTCGATCCATGGAGTAGATTTCAGGCATTAAAAATGGATGAGCTAAAGCATGGTATGAAGAGAAGGGCAAAATACAGTAAGCTTTATCCTTTACACAAGCTAGGCATTTTAACAGATGTGGAGGGAGAGCTTGAACGAGCTCCCTTACATTCAAAAGGTATACAAATAGAAGCTGATAATCATGAGTATATGTCGATGGGTGAGCCTATTAGGACTTCTGAAATTGAGGAGGTTGTTGAGCCTTTTCATCGCTACTTATATGGTATAGATGAGCAACAAATATCTGGATTAAACCTTGAAAAAGAGAAAGTATATGACCTTGAAAACCTAAACTTATCCTCTAGTGAACCTAACATTCAAGAAGTTAATATAGATAGAATACTTTTCCAAAACAAAAAAGAGCTTATTTTACAGGCCAATTTCAATAAGAGTTTATCTGCTGAAAAATTAACTAGTGATATGTTAAGTGTCGAGCTTAATGAAGCTCAGGCGTTATCTTTACAAGATATAGAGAGACTCTCTGATGAGTATGCTAATGTGATCAATCATGAATTTACTCATTTAGAATCTAGTCCATCTACTTTAAGGGATTCAGCTGGTCAGATGCAAGAAGAAATTCTTGTTCCAGAGAATGAACATATAGAATACGTAAATATAGAAGAAAAAATCTCTATGCATCTGAATGAAGAAAACAACTTTATAGTGGCAGATGAGCTACTTACTGATTCTTCAAGGCTTCTACAGATTATGTATGGCACAGAAGTCTTAGAGCAAATTCATTCTAAAATACGTGATGTTGTAACTTCTTTAGAAAAAGATGATCTAGCTCAGAATGTGTTGGATAGTGAAGGGAAGGTAGAAGAAACTACTCTTACTGATAAACAACAAGTGGATAATGAAGCCATTTTGTTTGGTCAAGACGATTTACTGCAAGTAAATATGGAGCAGGGTAGACGTGAAGCTGAGATGCATAGCTATCAAGAAGGATCTATCAATAATGGTAGAGAAGCTGTGCATTCTGAAGAATACATTCCTCTTCAGAGAAGTGCAACTATTGAAACAGAAAGCATTCTATCAGAAATGTTTGAAAAGGCTAATGACTTATCTCCATTTATGATAGATGTTAGTCAAGACTTTATTCAAGCAGATGTAAACAGTAAGCGGGATGTTGTTATTCATTCGCATGACTTCACTGAATCTAGTTCTCAGCTTGGGGTGGATCTAATTGATGACGATCAAGCTCGTGCGTCAAGTACTGTAGAAACTAGCTACTCAACTGTAGAAATGGTTAATAAACATACTGATCAAATTTTGTCAGTAGAGCTTCATAATCATGAAGATATGAATTCTCGTCACCCAGTAGAGTTATCTAACCATGACCTTTCTACAAATATATTCTCGCAGCCGTTTCACCTAGAAAAGGTAGAGGAGTCTACCTCCGATAAATTCTATGGTCAAGACTTTTACTTAGCTGATCATGAGTTAGCAGACCATGCAGGAATAGAATCTCTTGGGCTTAGCAATGAAAGTAGCAAAGGTACGGTTACTTTGGCTTCTGATGTGAATTTATTCCAAAAAATTGATCAAGCTGAAAATTGGCATATCGATGATCTGGGCGAATTCTCCATAGAAAGGGCTCAAAGTAGCGACAGCTCTTATGAAATCGTGAATGAATTACCTATGGAAAGAGCTCAAAGTAGTGATAGCTCTTATGAAATCGTGAATGAATTACCTATGGAAAGAGC